>CAZFAW010000323.1:0-3571 GCA_964517015.1 uncultured Chryseobacterium sp. | reverse complement strand
GTCTGGCCGGTGATGTCGGATTGGTAGTTGTTCCCGGACACATAGTAGAACCCGCGTTGTTCAGGGGTGGGCGAACCGTACAATCCTTTCACGATGAGGCCGTACTCCGAAGGCTTGTCCACGGCCAGCTGCTTCAGCCAGTCCACCTGCGTGGTCGATCCGATGGATGCCCCGTGGATGGTCTGCTGCATGCCCACACCGGGCATGGCATCCTGCACCACTGCACTGGACAAGGGAAAGCCGAAGCTCTGCGGGCTGTTGCCGGCATCGATGCCACCCGACCAGGAAAGGAGCTCCGTTTCGTAGTCGCCCAGGTAATTGCCCGTACCAGCGCCGTTGAACCAGGTCTCCATCACGCCTTCGCTCATCATGCCGAAACCGGCATTGCACTCCGTGGTGTTGTAGAAGAAGCCGTTCTTGCGATAGGTGCTGCGCAGGTCGGCCGCCATGTTGCGGTTCGGGGTGAAATCGACCAGCGACCCGGCGCCGGTGCCCGCCACGTTCCCGTTACCCGCCAACTCGCCACGGCCGGTTTGCGCGTTGTGGCAATGGGAACAGTTCACTTGCACGGACACGAACAGGTTCACCGCCGGCGGGATCGTTTGGAAGGTGGTGCCCGCGCCCCGGACGCCGATGCTGTTCATGCGCGAGTTCGCGGCGTCGGTGGCCGGTCGGAACACGCGGTAGGGGTTGGGAACGTACCATGTGGCCGCAAGGAAGTCCTGGAATTCCTGCATCTCGTTCAACGGTTTTGGCGCATCCATGCCCTGCAGGTTCTGGAAGGCGCCGGCGAAATCCTCGAACCCGTGCTTATCGCCTCGCCAGTGCAGATTGCCCCTTCCGCGGCCGATGATGTCGATGAGGAATTGCGTGGTCTTCACCCCTTTCAGCGGATGGAAGGACTTGCCATCCACGGTCAGCATGTCCGCACTGGGGTCCCCGAGATCCCAGCCCAAGCGGTCCC
Organism: uncultured Chryseobacterium sp.; assembly: GCA_964517015.1. Lineage (GTDB taxonomy): Bacteria > Bacteroidota > Bacteroidia > Flavobacteriales_F > PHOS-HE28 > PHOS-HE28. Next base: position 2,607 of record CAZFAW010000323.1, on the reverse strand, counting down.
AGCGACCGTCCACGTGGCAGCTTCCGCAGGCGATATGGCCGGTGCCCGATCCCAGCTGGGTATTGTACAGGTGCTTGCGGCCCGCTTTGATCACCATGGGCGTGGGGTCGAAGAAGTTCGCCCGGCCCACCTCCTTGTTCGTGGTCAGGTCGATGGTGCTCACCGTACCGTCGAACTTGTTCAGGACATACGCACGCGATTCCGCCGCGTTCAATACGATGCCGGTCGGGCCATCGCCCACGCGGATCGGGTCGGGAACGTTGCGGGTCCCATCGCTGTTGAGGACGATGACGTTGTTGGAGCCCATGCCCGTGACGTACATCTTGGTGCCATCGGCCTTGAACACGATGCCACGCGGGTCGCCGATCGATTGCAGCCGCAAGGCGGGAGCAACGGAGGGCGCGGCATAGGTCAGGTGCGGGTTCATGTCCGTGATCGTTGACGCGCCACCGACGGTGGTGAACTGCGAGAGGTTCACCCGGAGGAATCGGCCGTTCAATTTGGGCTCGAACCGGATCTCATTGGTGGCATCCGTGCCGATGACGTTCACCTGCCCGGTCGCAGGATTCACGGCCATGTTCATGAGGATGTTGCCCAAGCGCACCTGGTAGGCCACCGGTGTGCTGGTGGGAGTGACGGCATCGATGACCGCCACGTCGCGATCGGGCATGTCCCACCCGGTCATGCGGGCCTTGCCTGAAACGCTGCCGGAAACCATGCCCGTCCAATTGCCGCCATTGTCGTCCAACCACTGTCCGGCGGCGTTCTTGCGAACAATGAGGCTCTTGCTCTCCGGAGTGGGCGGATTGTTCGGGTTCAGCGGTGGATCGAACCCGGTCCCCGCATTGGGCACGATCCCGGCCGCAGCGGAAACCGCTCCACCGTAAGGGCCGCCGGGATTGGTCACATCGTTCGGGATCACGGTGCACCCGCCCTGGGGGGAGCAGATCCCCTTGCGCGGCGCGCCGCCGGAGAAGGTGCCGTGCTGGAAATTGAAGAAATCGTTGCCGTTCAGAACGGTGGTGGCGTTGCCGCTCTCGAAGAAGGCGCAATACACTTTCAGTTTGTCCGGGCTTACGGCCAACGCCCTGGGCTGTTCGCCGTTAAGCAACACCTCCGTGGGCGCGGCGTTCAGGTCGGCAAGGCTGAAGATCTGCACGCTCTCGCGCCCCGCGCACGAAACGAACGCCTTGGTCGGCACGGCGGCACCTGCGAACACCACATCCGCGGGCTCGTCCTGGGTGCCCAGTGTGCGCACCACCGTTCGCTGGGTGAGGTCCACGATGCTGATGTCGTCCGACACTTGGTTCACCACCCATGCTTCGGTGTTGCTGCGTACGCGCACGGTGACCGGGTCGAGACCCACCGGGATGCTCGCGGTGTTCACCAGGGCGTTGGCCGTGACCTGGAAGATCTCCAGGCTGTTGTTGCCGGTGTTCACCGCAAGCAGCTTCGTTCCGTCCGGCGTCATGTCCAGCGGGTGCACATGCGCGGATTCGAAGTTGACGAACTGCGAAACGGGCACCGCCGACCCGACGTTGTTGAGGTCGATCGCGTTGAACGCGGAGGTGATGACGAACGCGATGATCACCAGCACGGTGATGATCGCCTTGCGACTGCGACGGAAGGTGTTCATGGCGGTAGCAGGGTTCCGGACCGAAGGGGTATGCCGGTGAAAGTTCGGCGATCCCGAGGATCCTGGCAACCGGCCCCGCCGATCAGACCACTCCCAGTTCCCTGCCCACCTTTCCGAAGGCGGCCAAGGCCTTTTCGATGTGCGCCTCGGTGTGCGCCGCGCTCAGTTGCACACGGATCCGAGCGGTGTCCTTGGGCACCACCGGGTAGAAGAAACCGATCACGTAGATGCCCTCGTCGAGCAATCGGTCGGCCATCACCTGGCTCAGCCTGGCTTCGCCCAGCATCACGGGAACGATGGCTGCTCCGGCGCCACGTGTCTTGAAGCCCAGCTTCTCGATGCCGGAACGGAACCGATGCACGTTCGACTCGAGCGTGTCGCGCAACGCCGTGCTGCCGGTGAGCAGGTCGAGCACCTTGATGCTCGCGCCCACGATGGACGGAGCCAGCGAGTTGCTGAACAGGTAGGGCCGGCTCCGTTGCCGGAGCAGTTCGATGATCTCCTTGCGCCCGGTGGTATAGCCCCCCATGGCCCCGCCCAGCGCCTTGCCCAGCGTACCGGTGATGATGTCCACGCGGCCCGTGACCCCGCAATGTTCCACCGTGCCGCGGCCGGTCCTTCCGATGAACCCGGCGGCATGGCATTCGTCCACCATCACGAGCGCATCGTACTTCTCGGCCAGGTCGCATATGCCCTTCAGGTCGGCCACGATCCCGTCCATGCTGAACACCCCATCGGTGACCACGATGATGTGGCGCGCACCGGCAGTGCGCGCTTCGTTCAGGCGGGCTTCAAGGTCCGCCATGTCGTTGTTCCTGTACCGATAGCGCTGCGCCTTGCACAACCGCACGCCATCGATGATGCTCGCATGGTTGAGCTCGTCGCTGATGATCGCATCCACTTCGCCAAGGAGCGGCTCGAACACGCCGCCGTTCGCGTCGAAGCACGCGGCATAGAGGATCGTGTCCTCC
>CAZFAW010000322.1:0-3580 GCA_964517015.1 uncultured Chryseobacterium sp. | reverse complement strand
ACGCCATCCTGGCCATGTCCGAAGCCATCAGCGCCGATGCGTTGAGCGCCGGCGATCGCGAACGTCTCGCCTTGGTGCAGCGCAGTGCGGCCCGCTTGAAGGGCTTGGTGGACGACCTGCTGCTCAATGCACGCATCGGAGAGGGGCGCCTGGAACTGAAACCCGTGCCCACCGACCTGCGGCAGCTGTTCACCGACGTGGCCCAGGGCCACGTCGCCGCGGCGGAAGCGAAGGGCCTCGCCTTGCGCATGGATATCGCGGCCCTGCCCCGCGAAGCGACCATCGATCCCCTGCGCGCGTACCAGGTGATCGACAATCTCGTGGGCAATGCCGTGAAGTACACGCGCACGGGCCAGGTGGATGTTGAAGCGCGCATGGATGGTGAGGGCGCGATGCATGTGACGGTGAAGGATACCGGCCCCGGCCTTTCCAAGGCCGAACTCGAACGGGTCTTCGAACGCTTCGAAAGGGCCTCGTCCGCGGAGAGCGATGGGGAGGGCATGGGGCTCGGGCTGGCGATCACGCGCCGCTTGGTGGATCTGATGGGCGGACGGATCCTCGTTGAAAGCGTCCCGGGCGCGGGAAGCCGCTTCACCCTCGTGCTGCCGGTCACCGGTGGACGAACAACGGGACCGGGACCGGTCGTGGAGCCGGTGGTCCTCCAGGGGCTTCGGGTACTGTACGTGGAGGACGTGGAGAGCAATCGTATGGTGATGCAACAGTGGGCGGAACGGTGGGCGTGGGACCTCACGCTCGCGGTGTCGGCCGAGGATGCGATCCGGACCTGCGAGACCCTCGCGTTCGATCTGATCCTGCTGGACCTGGACCTGGGCGAGGGTATGCGCGGTTCGCAATTGGGCATGCGGCTGCGCGGCTGGCGCAAGTTGCGCTATGTGCCCATGCTCGCGGTCACCGCCTACGTGGGCGAAGAGCAGGAAGCGGAGCTCCTGAAGGCCGGGCTGAACGACCGGATCACCAAGCCGATCGATCGGACGGAATTGCTAGCCGCTGCGCACTACTGGTGCGGTGATCCCGCCGAGGCCGCGATCCGGCCCGATCTTTCCACCATCGAAGAACAGTACGACCACGATGCGGAGAAGCTCTTGAGCGTGATGCAGCAGTACCGGCGCGAGTTCACCCAATGGCGCATCGCCTTGCGCACCTCCTTCCACGCGGGCGACCAACAAGCCACGGCCACCGTGCTGCACAAGTTCCTGCCGCACGCCGCGCTCCTCAAGGTGGAGCACGAGCTCCAGCTCCCCAGCGCCCTCGCTGCGGGGTTGGAGGGCGCCTGGCAGGAAAAGGTGCTTGATGTGCTGCGCGCCTGCGATCGCGCGCTCCTCCGGCGGCAGCGCGAATTGCAGGCCCTTACAGCAGATCGAGCCGTTCGATGAGCTCCGACCTGTAGCTCTCGCTCACGGGGATCAGGTCGCGGCCGATCTTGATGTCCATGCTGTCGAGCTTTTCCACGTGCATCAGGTTCACGATGTAGCTGCGATGCACCCGTACGAAGGAGGCGGGCAGTTTCTGCTCCAGGTCCTTCATGTTCATCAGGCTGGTGATCGATCGGCCGTCCAGGTGGAAACGCACGTAGTTCGATTCGCTCTTCACATAACGCACGTCGCGCAGATCGAGCCGCACGATGTCACTGCCTTCGCGCACGAACACCACCTCCTTGGCCGGCGTGTGCCCTGTACGCGCAGGGGCTGCTGCTTGCAGTTTGCGCCAGGCTTGCGCCAGGCGCTCGAACGTAACGGGTTTCACGAGGTAGTCCACCACGTCGCGTTCGAAGGCCTGCACGGCGAAGTCGCGATCGCCGGTCACGATGATCACCTTCTGCTCCGGCCCCAGGATGCTCAGGAGCTCCTGCCCGCTCATCGCGGGCATGCGCAGGTCGAGGAGCACCAGGTCGAAAGGCGATGCGTTCAAGCGTTCCAGGGCGGCCCGGCCATCGGTCGATACCTGCACGGTGCCGCCGGGATCGAGCTTGGCCACATGGTGCGCGAGCAGATCGCTGCTCAACGGATCATCGTCGGCGATCAATACGCGCATCTCACGGTTCCTTGGATGGCATGTCCTTCAACCAGTCGTGGATGGACCGGTCGCCCACGATCAGGTCTTCGATCACGGCCTGCCCGTCATACACGCGCACGAGCGCATACGCGGGCAGCGGCTGGCTCAACGTTTCCCCGTCCCACTGCGGAGCCAGCATGTGCTCGGTCTTCGCGCCGTCGCCTTCCTCCAGATAGAAACGATCGAAAGGCAGGCTGACCATTTGCACCAGCGTATCATCGAGCAGATAGCCCTTCTCGACCATGAGGTAGGATCCCTGCTGCGGCCGGTCCGTCAAGAGCTGGGTGATCACCGCGGATCCGGCCGTGTCCGTTTCCAGGAGCGCGAAGGTGGTCTCGTTCTGGAAGCCTCCTTCCACGGCGGGGTCCTTCCAGGGACCGGTCTCCGCATCGAAGTTCAGCATCACGTACTCGCCGCGGAAGGGATCGCGCGGATCGACCGGTGCGGTCCTGAACTTGAACAGTTCGCCTTTGTTCAACACGCGCTCATGGGCCACGATCATCCAGGCGGGCACTGCGAGCTGGGCCAGCACGACAAGGGCGAAAATGCTCGAGCTACGACGCATCACGATCGCGTTTTCGTTGCCGCACCATGCGCAGGTTCAGATAGAGGAAGCCCGCACCCATCGCGATGAACACCAGGCCGCGCAACACGAAGCTGAGATCGGTGTCGAAGAAGCGCATCATGATCGTGATGCTCAGGATCGCCAGACCGAGGTTCATGCGGCGCAGCGAATCGTGCTCGATGCCGAGCTTGACCGTGATCACGCCAAGGGTCAACAAGGCGAGGTTCACCAGGATCGCGGCGAGCGCCGGTGACGCCATGCCCACGGCGTAGCAGAGCAGGAACAACCACCATGCTTCCGGGTAAGGCCAGCGCTCAAAGGGCCTGCGCCGCCGCAAGGACAGCACGTAGGCAGCGCTGCCGATCAGCACCAAGGCGCCGATGCTGACGGCATCGCGCATCAAGCCGCTGCGGTCGTAGTGGAAGGCATCGCTCCACATCGGACGGAAACTGAAGGAGAAGAAGAGCACCAGCGTGGCGGCCCCGCCCACCAGCACCCACGGCCATGTGCGCAGCTCGCGGCCCGGGTGCAGCCAGGGCACCAGGGTGAAGGCCGCCGCGATGGCCATGAGACCCAGGGCGTGCTCCATTTCCCAGTCGGTGTGGAAGAGCTGCGTGGCGATGCCGGTGGCGAGGGCCATGAACAGGCTCAGCCACCAGAAGGCGACACCTGTGCCGTTCACCTTCGCCTGCCGCAGGTAGAAGGGAACGGCAGCACCAAGCAGCAGGACCAGCAGCCAGGGACGATCATGCGCGCTCCAATGCTCGAAACGCACCGAACAACCGTACCAGGTGATCATGGCCAGGTAGCCGAGCGCCACGATGAAGGAACCGGGCAGGTACAGCAGGGGAAGGATCAGCAGGCTGCACGTGAGCAGGTAGCCGGAAAGGTCGCCGCTGATGTGGTAGATCTGGCTGATCAGGGCCACGCAGGCGCAAAGAC
>CAZFAW010000321.1:0-3598 GCA_964517015.1 uncultured Chryseobacterium sp. | reverse complement strand
ATGTGTTCGTGCACCATGGCCATGGCGCCGATCCGGCCCTGGGCCTCGGCCAGCAGCGAGGAATAGCCGGGATCCCCCGCATGCTCGCCCTGCAAGCGGATCAAGGTGTTCACGATCTGCAGGTTGTTCTTCACGCGGTGGTGGATCTCCTTCAACAGCACCCCTTTCTCTTCTTCGCTGATCAATGTATCGGCGAGGCGCAGGTTCTGGCGCTCCAGTTCGATGTTCTTGGCCTGGATCTCCTCGGCCTGCTGGCGGATCACCTGGTTCTTCAAACGCACCCGGAGCATGGCGCGCCGCCGGCTCCAGAGCGACCAGATGCACCAGGACAGCAGCGCGAGCATGATCACGAAGGCCGCCAGCCACCACCGGCTGCGGGCGCGTTCCATGGCAAGCGTGCTCTCGTTGGCCGCGTTCCGGTCCTGCAAGGCCTCGAAGGCCCGGTCCTTTTGTCCCAACTGGTACAAGGCCTGCAGCCCGGCCATGCGCTCGGCGATGCGTTCGTTGAGGATCGAATCCTCAAGGGCGGTGAAGGCCCGTTCATCGGCCAGTGCATTGGCGAGGTCCCCTTCGGCTTCGTACAACCGGCTCGAGAGCTTGAGCAGGCGTGGCTTTTGGGAGCGAAGGCCCAGGGTGCCGGCCATGGACATGGCGGTACCGAGGAAATCGCGCGAGCGGTCGGTGCGTTGCAATGCGAGATACGCTTCGGACAGGTCGCTGAGCACGCGAAAGCGCTCCTCCTGGGCCCCGGCCACGGCGAGCACCTTCTCCGCGCGATGCAGCAACGGCAACGCATCGGCCGGCCGACCCTGCGCCAAGAGCGCTTCGGCCGAACGTGCCCACACGGAGGCCTGGCCCACGCTGTCGTTCTTGGTCGCGTAGTAGCTGAGCGCGTGTTCGCCCTGTTCGATCACCTCGTTGAAGCGACCTGCGGCCACCAATGCGTTCAGCAGATGCAACATCCCATTGCCCATGGCCGCGGAATCGCCCGTGGTGGTGAGCAGGAAAAGTGCCTTGCGGCTCATTTCCACGGAACGGTCCGTTTGGCCCAGGCTTTCGTAGGCCAACGAGAGCCACTGCAGGTCGTCCGCCATCATGCGGGCATCGCTCAGGGCCTCGCTCAATTCGATGGCCCGGATGGCCGATCGCAGGAAATCATCGTGCGCACCGAACCGGTATTGCAGTTCACGCAGGACCCGCACGGCACGGTGCATGCGCGCCTTGTCGTTCGTCTGTTCGGCGAAGTGCAGCGCGTTGCGCGCGTGCAACAGGCTTTCGCCCGGTTGGTCCTGGCGGCGCTGTTCGGCCAGCCGGAGCAACGCGTCGGTACGCTCGGCCGCACTGGCTTCCCCGTTGATGGCCACGTGCAGGCTATCGTCTTGTGGCGAAGCCCGAAGCGCCGGTGAAGCCGAGGCGAGCACCACGCACAAGGACAGGAACGAGCGTACGCTCCGCATCATGGGCGCCTTGCTACGTGATGCAGGGCCGAGCGGTTGCAAGGGATACCTTGTGCGGGTCCCCGAACCGCATGTCCCACCGGGTCTCCGTCGAAGTGTGCGTATCGTCCGTTGCCGGTGCTCTGGCCGCAGCGCAGGCCGGGGCCGACACGATCGAAGTGTGCGCATGGCCCGGGGCGGGCGGCGTGACCCCGAGCTTCGGTCTGTTGAACACCCTGCAAGAGAAGGCCCGTGTGCGCAAACGGGTGCTCGTTCGGCCGCGGCCGGGCGGGTTCCACTACTCGGCGGAAGAACGCCAGGTGTTGTTGCGGGATGTGATGATGAGCGGTATCGGCGACAAGGAGTGCGGGATCGTTACGGGTGCGCTCGATGCCCACGACCTTCCGGATGTGGAGCTGATCAAGGCCGTGCAGCTTGCGGCCGCAGGTCGTGAATTGACCTTCCACCGCGCGATCGATCACAGCCGGGATCCGCTCCGCGCGGTGGAGATGCTGGGGCTGCTCGGTGTGCAGCGCGTCCTCACAAGTGGCGGTGCGCCCGATGCGGCCGCAGGCGGTCATGTGCTGCGCAACATGGTGGAGCGTGCACAGGGCAGGATCGCCGTGGCGGCCGCGGGTTCGGTGCGGGGCCACAACGTGGTGGGGATCGTAGAGCGTACCGGGGTGCGCGAAGTGCATTTCAGTGCCGATCGGCCGTGGCACCCGGCCGCCGGCACGGGGGACCCGGCACACGATCCCGATGTGATCGATTCCGTTCTGAACGCGCTGGCGAAAGCGGGTTTGCGATGAAGCTCCGCACCATCTGGATCGTGGCCCTTTGCGCTTGCAGCGTGGCTTCCCTGGCGCAAGTACGGATCGTGTCGCTGAACGGTGCATGGACGCTGCGCGAGGAGAACGGACCGCTCATGGTACCGGCCGTCGTACCCGGCACTGTCCATACGGACCTGATGGTCGCTGGCATCGTGCCCGATCCGTTCGTTGGCAGGAACGTCGACAGCGTGCAGTGGGTGGAGGGGCGCGATTGGTCCTACGAACGGATCTTCGAGGTCGATGGTGCCATGCTGTCGCAGCAGCACATCGATCTGGTGCTGCACGGTGTGGACACCTTCGGCGAGGTGTACGTGAACGGTGAACGGATCGGGACCACCGACAACATGTTCCGCACGTGGGTCTTTCCGCTGCGCGATCGCTTGCGGGAAGGGGCGAACCGCTTGACGATCTCCCTGCGATCCCCCATCGCCAAGGGCAGGGCATTGCGCGATGCGTACGGCATCCAACTTCCTGCGGACAACGAGGTCGGCGCTGTGAAGGTGAGCCCGTACATGCGCAAAGCGGCCTACCAATTCGGCTGGGACTTCGCGCCGCGCCTGGTGACCAGTGGCATTTGGTTGCCTGCGGAACTGCGGTGTTGGAGCGGCGTGAAGCTTGCCGAGGTGCGCCTGTTCCAGGCGAACGCCGGTACCGATGCGATCGTGGGGGTCGAAGCACGATTGGAAGGGACACCGGTGCCCGGCGATGCGATCGCGCTCGACATCGATGGACAGCGCACGTGGGTCCCCATCGTTGCCACTTCCGAGGGGCCCGCGGTGGTGCGCGCCGGTCTTTCCATCAAAGACGCGCGCATGTGGTGGCCGAACGGCTCGGGAGAGCAGGTGTTGTATCCCGTGCAAGTCGAAGTGGTGCGCAACGGGAAGGCCCTGGACCGATGGCAGCGGTCCCTGGGCTTGCGCACGATATCGCTTGACCAACATGCCGGTGCGTTCCGTTTCATGGTGAACGGTGCGCCGCTCTTCGCCAAGGGTGCGAACCTAGTACCGCCGGACATGTTCCTGCCCAGGGCGGGCGACAGCACGTGGGTGCGGCTCGTGCGCGACATGCAACGCGCCCACTTCAACATGGTGCGCGTGTGGGGGGGCGGGGTGTATCCACCGGATGCATTCTTCGAGGCCTGCGATACCGCAGGGATCATGGTCTGGCAGGATCTCATGTTCGCGAACCTTCCCCCAGGAGACAGCGCGTTCGTGGCTAATGTGCGCGAGGAGGTCCATGATCAGGTACTTCGGATCGGAAGCCATGCCTGCCTGGCGCTCTGGTGCGGCAACAACGAATTGGAAGTGGCCTGGAAGAACTGGGGCTGGCAGG
>CAZFAW010000320.1:0-3614 GCA_964517015.1 uncultured Chryseobacterium sp. | reverse complement strand
AGGCCGCCGGACACCTTGTAACTGTCCTTGTCGAACTTGCCACCGGCGTGCAGCACGGTCATCACCACCTCGAGCGCACTTCGCTTCTCCTTGGCGTGCATGTCCACGGGGATCCCCCGGCCATTGTCCTTCACCCGGATGCTGTTGTCCGTAAGGATGCTCACCTCCACCGTATCGCAATGGCCCGCAAGGGCCTCGTCGATCGAGTTGTCCACCACTTCGTAGACCAGGTGGTGCAGGCCTTTGATCCCGATGTCGCCGATGTACATCGCCGGTCGCTTCCGCACCGCCTCTAGCCCCTCCAGCACCTGGATGCTGTCCGCCGAATAGCTGGATGCCGCCTTCTTCTTGGTCTCGCTCATTTCCGCTGTTTCTGCCATTTTTCTTGGTGTGCAATGCCCTCTTCCCGAAGGCGCACGAAGATACCCGTTCGCAGTGCCTTTCGATCGCTGGAAATCCAGCAACGACGCGGGAAAGCGCCAATTTTTCTCAACACGGCCCGGCGCTTTTGTTGATAAGAAATTTTGGAACGGATCGCCCCGGCAGCCGGGCCGGTAACCGCCCGTTCGTGGCCCTTCATGCCGCTGCGCCGGCGGTCAGAACGCGTACGTCGCGCCGCCCATGAAAAGGGTGCGCTGAACGGGGTGATCGGCCCAGCGTTCGTACTTGCTCGCGCTCAGGTTGCTCACGTCCAGGAACACGCTGAGGCGCTTGTTGTAGCGGTATTCCGCACCCAGGTACAGATCCAGGTAGCCGTCCAGGTCCACTTCCACGGGATCCACGGCCGTCAGGGTCTGCATGTCCGATACGGCGTTCACCAGTGCGCGGCGACGGCCCATGAACTGTGCTTCGGCTTTCAGGATCAGCTTGTCTCTAAGGTCGTACCGCGCCACAAGGGCCAGTTCATAGGGGGGCAGGTTCCAGGCTTCGGCCTGTTCGTCCGTGCGGTAGGTGTAAATGTCGATCCGGCCGCTCACGTTCGCCCGTTCACCCACCGCATAGTTCAACTGTCCCATGATGTCCAGCACGTTCACCTCGTCGTACACGGGAACGAAGGCGTTGCCGAAGGACAGCACCGTCTCGTTCACGTAGAGCGGTTTGTCCTTCCAGCGCAGGGCGCTCACCCGCACGTCGAAGCCCATGGTGCTGCTGAAGCTTCCGCGAAGTCCGCCGTGGATGTCGTACATGAGGCTGCTGTTCTTCAGGTTCGGTGCCGCGACCAGCCAGGGGTTCTCCTGTGTGAGGCTGCGGAACCCGTTACGCTGGCGTCGGCCGTCCACGCCCAGGTAGGGCACCAGCATGTCGCCGAAAAGGCTGTAGCTCAGGTAGGCGTTGGGGAAGAAATGGAACGTGGTCTTTCCCATGGCGTCGAGGTACATGCCCACGCCCACCTTCACCACGTACTTCGAGCCTTCGGTGCTCACCGACGGTGTGAGGCCGATCAAGGTGCCGTTCTGACGGAGGTCCGCCACGTCCTCGGCAGGTTTTCCACGGTAGGCGTTGTTGTCGATGAGCACGCCGGCGGAGTAGGTCTCGCTTCCGTCCGCCTTGCTCAGGTCGGCTGTGAGCCGCAGGTTGGTCTCGCGGCTTTGCTGGCGGTTGCTGTAGGTGTGCACCTCCATGCCCACCGCATGCGCGATCCGGGCGCTGTCGCCGTAGAGGCTCTTCACCCGCGCCGCGAACCCGATGTCGTTGTAGAACTGCTTCAGGTCGGCGGAAGACGGCACGTCCAGGCCCAGGCTGTCGAAGGCCACCGGATCGAAACCGTAGTAGTTCACGCGCCTGCGATCGTACACGACGTTCCCGCCCACTTCGTGGTGGGGCAGGAAGGTCTTGTAGAAGCCTTCGATCCGATTACGGCCGTAGTCACTGGGCCCCGCATCGTCGATGCCACCGTTGCTGCTCAGGTGCTTCACGTGCAGCCCGAAGCCCCGGTCCCGGTCGCGGGTCTGGTCGTAGTAGAGTTCGGCGAGCGGCGTGGTGTACAGGCCGAATCCGGCCTTCACGTAGCCCTTGTACAGCTTTTCCTGCGTGGCCTGGACGTTCACCTTGGCCGCGGCGATGGTATCCACCCGGGCGGGCACCTCGAATTTCGCCGGGATCATCTGGTAGTTCAGGGGCTGCGCCGGTATGATGCTGTCGAACGGCAGCGGACGCATGTCGATCTTCTTCACGTCGGCGATCACCGGGTTGTACACGCCCTGGAAGTAGTACTGGCCACCCGGACCCGCGGGATCGCCGGTCTGTGCGTGCAAGGGCAGGGCGAAGGCCAGTGCGATGATCGGAAGCAGGTGTCTCATCGTGCTCATTGGTCTTCGCCGGGAATGGTCACTTCCATGGTGTCTTGCGGGGTGCCCGTGTTCTGTTGCACCTCACTGCGTTCGATGTCGTCCAGCCGTCGCTGGGCTTCGGCCACCAGGTCGGGTTCGGTGCAATGGTCCACCACGCTCTTCAACGTGGCCTTGGCCTGGAAGCGGTCGTCCAGCTGCACGTACACGTCGCCCAGCAGGATGAACGCCCTCGCCTTCCAGTGGTCGTAGGTCGGGAAACGCTGCGCCAGCTCGAACACCTCCTTCTCGGCATCGCGGTATTTCTTCTGCAGGTGCCGCACATAGGCGCATTGGTACTTGGCTTCGGCACCCCAACCGTTCTTGGACGCGTTGGCAACGCCCTTGAAGCGCGCGTAGGCGGCGTCGGTGTCACCATCCTCCAACCGGGCGTTGCCGATCACGATGCCGGCCTCCCACTTCTGGTCGTCGCGCGCGGTGCCGTTGGCCACCACTTTCTCGGCCGCCTGACCCGCTTCCTCGGCGCGGCCCAGTTCACGCAGGCAGCGCATGCGGCCCACTTGTGCTGCCAGCGTGTTGGCCGGCAGGGTCGATGCGCTTTCCAGCTGGCCGTAGCGCTCGAGGGCACCTTCCCAGCGCTTGTCCTTGAACAGGAGTTCGCTTGCCATGCTCAATGCAGGCTCCATGAACTGCATGGCCTTTCGATCGATCACGGCTTCCAGGTCCTGCAGGGCCTGGGCCTGCTGCCCGAGGCGGTATTCGCAATCGCCCTTGTAGAACAACGCGTTCAGGGCGAAACCTCCGTTCGGGTATTTCGCCAGGTAGTCGCCGAAGGCCCCGATGGCCTGCTCGCACTTGTCCTGCTGGTGGAACTGTTCGGCGGCGCGGTAGTACTTCTCGTCCAGGTCGAGCGAGGCGGGGTCCACGAAGCTCAACGTTTTCACATAGGCCTCGTAATCGGCCACGCGGCCCTGTTCCACATAAATGCTTTCCAGCCCGGCCAGTGCATCGCGTGCACCGTCCATGGTGGGGTATTGCGCGATCACCGTTTTGAATTCCTCGATGGCCTGTTCGGTCTTCCCCTGCCTGCGGTGGATCAAGGCGCTCTGCAGCATGCACTGCCGTACGTGCGGGCTGTTGGCATGCCCGTTCACCACTTCCTGGTAATAGTTCAGCGCCTGCGCGTCCTGGTCCAGGTTCAGGTAGGTTTCGCCGAGCTGGAACTTGGCATCGGCGGCGAACCGGGAGGTGGGCTTGTCGGCAAGGAGTTGTTTGAGCACTGCGATCTTTTCGGTGAACTTCTGCTGCAGGCCCAGGCAGATGCCC
>CAZFAW010000319.1:0-3639 GCA_964517015.1 uncultured Chryseobacterium sp. | reverse complement strand
CGACGCTGAAGACCATCCTGGATTACTCGAAGGCGCTTACCGTGGTCCATGCGCCTCCGCTGGGCCAGGTGGATCTGGTACTGAACTGAGCAGAAGCCCCGGCACCCGACCGGGGCTTCCTCATTCGAACAGATCCTTTCGCCCGATCACCGAACAGATGGGGCACTTCCGCGGATCGTGTCCCTTGGCGGGGCAATGCTCCCGCCCGAAATCGACTGGGGCCTCTGTCTGCTCGAACGGTTCACGCCTGGGAGGCCTTGTGCAATTCCTTCAAGAGCAAGAAGTCCGTTTCCGAGATCACTGCGCGCGCCACATCGTTCTTCCACGCCGCGTTCACGAATTCGATCACCGCTTCGTTCTTCTCGTAGCGGAGAGATCCGATCTTGGCGAAGGGTATCTTGAAAGTGCTGAGGAAGCCGTCTTTCATCTTCTGGAAGAAGATCCATGCGGTCACGAACGCGAACACCAAGGCGAAGATCGCGGTGGAACTTCCATTTCCACGCATATCCGCCTTCACTACGCCAGCCAGGAAGACCAGTACAAGAAGCAGCGTTCCAACGATCACCCTGATCGCTGTCCCGATGGTGATCGCAGCCTTACGCTCCTTGCATTGCAGCGCTTCGGCCCAGTTGCCGGTCCGTGTGAATGCCAATGAACCCGTATCGATGTTCAGGTAGCCCGTGGGCAGCTTGATCACCTGGCGTTCCATCGCTCAGGAGAAGAGTGCCTTTCGCCCGATCACCGAACAGATGAGGCACTTCCGCGGATCGTGTCCCTTGGCGGGGCAATGCTCCCGCCCGAAGTAGATGATCCGCAGGTGCAGGTCGGCCCAATCCTCCTTGGGGAAGAGCTTCTTCAGATCGGCTTCCGTGTGCTCCACGCTTTTACCCGTGCTCAGGGTCCAGCGCCATGCAAGGCGGTGGATGTGCGTGTCCACCGGGAAGGCCGGCACGCCGAAGGCCTGCACCATCACCACGCTGGCGGTCTTGTGACCCACGGAAGGGAGCGCCTCTAGTTCGGTGATCGTGTCCGGCACTTTTCCGCGGTGCTTATCAAGAATGATCTTGGAAAGGCCATGTATGCCTTTCGCTTTCGCCGGCGCCAGGCCGCAAGGCCGAATGATGTCCTCGATCTGCTGCACGCTCAGCTTCACCATCTGCTGCGGCGTGCGTGCCTTGGCGAAGAGCAGCGGCGTGATCTCGTTCACCTTCTTGTCGGTGCATTGCGCGCTGAGCACCACGGCCACCAACAGCGTGTACGGATCCTGGTGATCTAGCGGTATCCGTGTGCGCGGGTAGAGCGCAGCGAGGGTGCGCGAGACGAAGGCGGCTTTCTCGGAGCGGGTCTTCACCACGTGAACGTATGCGGTGCGCTCCCGCGAACGAACGTATGCGACCGCGTGGGCAGCTTCTCGCCCTCCACATGCACCAGGTTCTGCTGCTCGGCGAAGACATCCTGCAGGAGCGTGTTGGAGACCATCAGATCGTTCGGGGAGGCAATGCCTTCCACTTGCAGGTAGCAGTACAACGTCTCGCCATCGAGCTCCTTGCCGATCCACTTCCAGGTGAGTTGATTCTCCTGCATCAACACCAGGTGCTGCTTGAAATAAGCGTTCAGGAGGCTGTCCGCCTTCGGGTGCTCGTGCGCGGATCCGAGCTTCAGTTCGGCCACGTTCTCCAGCACGTGCTCGATATCGTGGGCGGTCATGCGCCAGGTTAGATCGAGGGTTTGCGTTTCCGGCTTGTGGCGGATGGTGAGGATGGACACGAAGAAATCGTGCGGGGCGAACACTGCCAGCATGGCGAAGATGAGCATCGACTTCATGGT
The DNA here is from genome assembly GCA_964517015.1 of uncultured Chryseobacterium sp. GTDB lineage: Bacteria > Bacteroidota > Bacteroidia > Flavobacteriales_F > PHOS-HE28 > PHOS-HE28. The sequence continues at coordinate 1,812 of CAZFAW010000319.1, read as the reverse complement.
GCAAAAGTGCGAAGGGCGACCCTTCGGACGCCCTTCGCAGATGAACCCATTTCCCGCTCTACCATAAGAACCGCTTCGAGACGTGTTCCCCGCCCTGGCTCAATTGCACTGTGTATGCACCTTTAGCGAAGGCGCTCATGGAAAGATCCGTTCGGTCAGCGGTGATGCGGCCGGTGGCCAGTATGCGGCCGGTGGCATCCAGGAGCCAATAGCTGGTACCGATGAGGGAGGCAGGGGTGAGCAGTTGCACGCCATCGGTGGTGGGCAGAAGGCGCAGGTCGGCGATGGTGGCGGCCAATACGCCGGTGTTCACGTTGATGTTCACGGTATAGTCCTCCGATTCGCCGGTGGCTGTGCTCACGCAGGCATCGCTGATGCCGGTGGTTGCGCAGCGCACGCGCATGCGTTTGGGGCCGAGCGAGGTACCCGGTGGTACGTTGAAGATGAGCAGTTCGGTGGCATACGGGTCCATGATGATGATCCAGCCCAGCGATTCTTGCGCATCGTCGAAATCGTTGTCGTTGTTGTAGTCGATCCATGCGCTGTAGCTGTTGCCGCCGTTCGCGCCACTGGTGATGAACAGGGGCGCTGCCTGTCCCACCATCAGGTCGGCGGTCTGTGCCGTGTAGTCGTGGTAGGCCGCTGCGAAGGCGCCGCCGGTGCTCATGTTCTCGATGGTGCCGAGCTGCACGCCATCGATGAAGTCGCCATCGGTGGTCCAATCGGAGATGAACGGAATGCACGGTCCAGCGGGGTCTTCCACCGCCACCACCCAGTCGAAGAGCTGGCCGAAGGGCTGATCATCGCAGGGGTCCGCCAGCGGGTAGTTGGCATCGTCGTTCGCGCGCAGGCGCATGAAGTGCTGTCCGGGGATGCAGTTGGGCGGCAACGGGTAGGTCATCGTGATGGGTTCGCCGGTGAACGAACTGGTGTAGAGCACGGGTTCCTCGTTCGTGTCGAAGAAATCGCCATCGTCGTTCATGTCCATGCTCAACCGGTAGGTCTCGGGTGCGTACTGCCCTGCGGTGAAGCTGATGGTGATCGAACCGCCTTGGTCGTAGTGGTAGGGTGTGGTACTCGACCAGTCGTAGTATGGGAACTCCGTTTGCGCCGCATGGGCATAACCTTCAATGGTGAGATCGGTGAAGCCATCGCCGAGCTGCGTGCCATAGCCCTGCAAGGGCAAGCAGGGCCAGCCCGTGCGGCCCACGGATAGAGTGAAGTCCACCGCGCTGCCGGCCGCAGCAGGATCGCAAGGACCCACTTCTTCGCCAACGGAGGTCACACGCATGCGTGCGTAGCCGTACATGTCTGCGGGCGGGGTGACCTCAATGGTGTACTCCTCGAATTCGACCCCTTGGAGCAGGAAGGTCAAGAGATCCCCTGCATCGAAGCCGTCGCCGTTCCAGTCGATCCACACATAGGTCCCGGGCGTAGTCAGTGGGCCACCGGTGATGTGGAGCATGCTGGGTACGCCCGCTTGTAGGCGCGCACCGTATTCCGTTGCATCGGTATAGCCCGTAGCAGGCGCGTTCGGTGAAGACCAATGCATGCCTTCCAACTGCACATCGGTCACGTAGTTTCCCTGGCTGGCCTGCGCAGCGTACACGGGAATGCACGTTGAACCATCGTCGATCACCACCGTGTAATCCTCGGTCTCGCCGTAGCCGTATGTGCCGCAGGCGTCGGGAGGAATGGTGTCGAACGTGCACATCACCCGCATACGCGTGTAGCCGTTCGGTGTTCCCGTGGGGATCACGAGGTTGGAGAGAAGGACCTCGCCCGGAAAGAACGAGCTGGTCAGGGCCAAGC
>CAZFAW010000318.1:0-3647 GCA_964517015.1 uncultured Chryseobacterium sp. | reverse complement strand
GGTCCTGGGCGTTGCCGAAGAGGATGCCGCGCGAAATGCTGCCGCTCTTGTTCAGCCCGGATAAGCCCAGGGGATCCGGATCGGTTTTCGGCGGAACGTATTTGAACGGATCGCGCCTGTCCCCCACTTCGGTCACCATGCGTGCGGGATCCTTGTGTTGCACCGGGCCTGCGAGCAACAGGGGCAATGTCCGGTACCGGGCGATCAGTGTATCGCCGGAAGCACCGCCCGGAAGGACCAGCAGTGCGCGCCAGGGATCGAGCGTGTAGCGCGAGGGCGGGATCAGCGAATCGCCGCGCATCAAGGTGAAGGACCCCGGTGCGATGCTCACGGAGTCGATGCTCACGGTGTCGTGTGCCAGCACCAGTTCGCGAACGCGCAGGCCCTGTGCGTTCGCGCGGGTGGGGGCACACGCCGCGGCGACAAGGAGCGTCCCGGCACGCATCCATCGCCAGGCGCCGGGTATGCGTGGAGCTCGTACGGACACCGGAAGTGGATTACGCGCAGCGGCGGTGAAAATTATCCCATCGGCAGCGCGCGACCCGCCGATCAATAGACCGGTGTTCACAACGGCCACGGAACTCGGCACCCGCGATGCACGCCCCCGGTACTTTTATGCCCCGTCCATGCGCTACAGGCCATTCCTCGTCGCGATCGTCCTGCTTGCGGCTTGTGCAGGTGATCGCACGAACGATCGGGGCGCCGCGAAGGGCGGCAAACGGTACGGCGGCATCTTCAACGTGAACGAGGTGGAGCCGCTGCGTGCGCTCTTTCCTTTGCAGCTCACCCAGGCCGCCGCGCACCGGGTCGCCGCACAGGTGTACCAAGGCCTCGTGAAGCTCGATCAACGGACCCTGGCCGTGGCACCCTGCCTCGCCGAGCGTTGGGAGACCGATGCCTCGGGTACCGTGTGGACCTTCCACCTGCGCAAAGGCGTGCGCTTCCATGACGATCCGGCCTTCCCCGATGGCGAGGGCCGCGAGCTCTCCGCGCACGATGTGGTGGATTGCTTCACCGCCATTTGCACCGGGGGCGATGACAACCAGATGTTCTGGTTGTTCCAGGACCGTGTGCTCGGTGCCAATGAGCACCATGAGGCCACTCCGGACGGAACACCCCGGACCGAAGGTGTGAAGGGGCTCGAGGTGGTGGATGAGTCGACCGTACGCATCACGCTCGAGCAACCCGTGCCCAACTTCCTGCAGATCCTGGCGCACCAGGGCTGCTGGATCTGGCCCCATGAATTGCGCGGATCCTATCGCGACGACTTGCTAAGGCATGCGATCGGCACGGGACCGTTCCACATGAAGACATTCCGTCCGGGGGAGGCCATGGTGCTGGAGCGCAATCCCCGCTATTGGGAGCGCGACGCGGAGGGGAACGCGCTTCCCTTCCTGGATGGCATTCGCGTGACCTACGTGCCGGACAAGAACAAGGAGCTCGATGAATTCCTCAAAGGGCACATCACCTGTGTGATCGAACCGCCGGTGGACAGGCTGGGCGTATTGCGTGACAGCACATCGGAAGGGGGCGAGGCGCGTTTCACGGTGCAGCGCATCCCGCAATTGTCCGCGCAGTTCTTCGGGTTCTGCACTTGGGCGCCACCGTTCAACGATGCCCGTGTACGTCGTGCGTTCTCCCTCGCCCTGGACCGGAAAGCGCTTGTGGATACGGTGCTGCGCGGTGTCGCGGTGGTTGCGGAGCGTGGCCTGGTGCCTCCTGGCATGGCGCTCTATCCGTACGATCGGGTCACCCCGACAGGATTCCTGCCCGATAGCGCACGGGCCTTGCTCGCTGCTGCAGGATACCCCGGCGGCAAGGGCTTCCCGGGGGTCTCGTTGCAGGTGAACGGCGATGGGTTCGCGTACGTGCAGGTGGCCGATGCGGTGCAAGTCATGCTCGAGCAGGTGCTCGGGGTCAGTGTGGCGGTCAGCGTGCTGCCGGCGTCGCAGCACTACGAGAAGGTCGACGGCGGACGTGCTCTGTTCTGGCGGCAGGGCTGGATCGCCGACTATCCCGACCCGGAGAACTTCCTGGCCTTGCTCTATGGCAGGAACGCGGTGCTCGACACGGGGGCCAGCAGCTACATGAACACCTCACGCTATGCGGACCCCCGCTTCGACACCTTGTACGCCCGGGCCCAGCACACCCTTGATCCGGCGGCGCGCATGGACCTGATGGCGCGAGCGGAACGGGTGGCCATGGACGAGGCGGTCGTGGCGCCGGTGTACCATGAAAGCAACATCCGCTTGCTGGCCAAAGGGGTCCACGACTTCCCGATCAATGCAATGGAGTACCGCGACCTCGGCGCGGTGTGGATGGATCCCTGAGCAGGTCGTTGCTCACCCGGCCGTGCCAAGCACCGCCTGCCGCACCAGTTGTTTGGCGAGCGGCAGGTAGGTCTCGACCCGTGGTATGGGCAATTCGGATTCGAACACGAAGGCCGCAGGGTTCGGAAGGTGCCGTGCGTTCCGCACCAGGTCGGTCTTGATGTGCTCGTAGTTGCAGGTCAACGACAACGTGTAGCTGGTGATGTAGCGGGTGCGCAGGTCGGGCTGAAGGTCCTGGTTCGGGGCGTAGCAGAACGGCAGGGCGTAGGCGTATACGCGTGCCTCGCATGCTTCCCGCAGCAGCAGGTACCCCTCGCGTGTGTTCAGCGGCAACAGCCCCACCGGTTCGAAATGGATCCGGGCACCCAGTTCCTTGCGCAGTCCATCGCCGTGCTCCAATAGTTCAGTGATGCGAGGACGCGCGAAACCGACCGAATCGGTGATGGTGCGCATCCACTCGTCCTCGTTCGGTTCGCGATAGCATACCTGGCCGTTCTCCAGGTCGAAGCCGGTGACCTCCCGCGGCAGGGCGCGCACGGCGCGTTCCATGCTGGCCACAAGCCCCTCCAGTTCCTGTGCCCGCTCCTGCACTTCGTTCAAATACGGATACAGCTTTCGCTCCTCGAAGCGTGCACGCACCCGTTGCACGAACGCAAGGACAAGGTAGCGGTGCAGCTCACGATCGATGCCGGTGCGCGTGAGCCAGTCGGTGGCAAGCAGGTTGCTCATGGCGATCCCCCCATGGGAACGGAGTGTTCAAAAAAATGTTCCGGCCTCGTCGCCCCGGCGAATGACCGCCAGGAACTTTGGCCGTCCAACGAAAAATACACGCATCATGCCGAAAGCCCTTTCCATCGCTGCGTTGTCCATCCTCAGCCTGCTGTTGACGGCCTGTGTGCCGCACCGGAAATACCAGGAGGCCGAGGCCCGTTACCAGGAGGCCGAGGCGGCCAGCGCGGCCAATGCGGCGAAGGCGCGCGACATGGAGGCCCAGGCCACCGAGTGGAAGGGCAAGTACGATGACCTGGAGGCGCGGGCGGTGCAATTGCGCCAGGACACCAACGAGATCTCCACCACGCTCAGGCAGGTACGCGAACGTTGCGACAAGATCAACCAGCTGAACGATGAACTGCTGGACAAGTACAATGCCCTTCTGAGCGGTGATCGAAGCGAGAACCGGAAACTGCTCACCGCATTGGAGACCATGCGCATCGACGTGCAGGCGAAGGAGGATTCGCTCAACGCACTGTCCCGCTCGTTGACCGAGCGCGAGGCGCGGCTCGCTGAACTGCAGGCCGAACTCGAACGGAAGGATGC
>CAZFAW010000317.1:2138-3652 GCA_964517015.1 uncultured Chryseobacterium sp. | reverse complement strand
CGATCAACGGCATGCCGTCGGAAGCCGCCGACGAGGACCCCGCCCGACTGCTGGAGAGCATGCTGGAACAGGTGAAGAACGAACGCAACGCCCTGAAGAACGAACGGCACGCGGCCCTTGCCCGCAGCATGGCGCGCAGCATGGCCGGCCAGGGTACGCGCCAGTCGGGCACCCGCGAATTGCACGACCTGATCGACCGGCTCTTCGCCTGCGCCATGCCGTACTTCACCCCCGGCGGACGCCCCGTGCTGATCACCTACACGCTGGAGGAATTGAACGAACGCTTCGGACGCTGATGAACCCCTACCGCCAACCGCTTGCCGGAGGATTGCCCGTGGTGGTCAAGAACCTGTTGATCATCAACGGGCTGTTGTTCCTGCTGCGCATGGCCTATGGTGAGGACGAACTGGGCCGGAACGTGCTGGACATGCACCTGGGCATGTACCACATCGGATCGCCCAATTTCCGTCCATGGCAGTTGATCACGCACATGTTCATGCACGGAAGCCCCATGCACCTGCTCACCAACATGTTCGCGCTGTTCATGTTCGGCGCGCCCGTGGAGCAACTCTGGGGCCCGAAGCGCTTCATCACGTACTACATGCTGTGCGGGCTGGGTGCCGCAGGGCTGCACATGGCCGTGAACAGCTTCGAGGTGAAACGCGACATGGACCGCGTGGCCAGCTACGGCGTGGATCCCGGCGAAGTGCGCGCGATCGCCGACCAGGCCGCCTTCACACCGGGCGAGGCCAACGAGGAACTGAACCGGATCCTGCAGCACCATGAGGTACCGCAAGAGGCGCTTGTGGACCTGTACTTCGATCACCAAGGCACCATGGTGGGGGCCAGCGGCGCCATCTTCGGGATCCTGCTCGCCTTCGGCATGCTGTTCCCGAACGCGGAGATCCTCCTGCTGCTCTTCCCCATCCCGATCAAGGCGAAGTACTTCGTGGTGCTGTACGGCCTGTTCGAACTGGCCAGCGGGTTGAAGCAGTCGCCCAACGACAATGTGGCCCACTTCGCACACTTGGGCGGCATGATCTTCGGTTATCTGCTCATACGCCACTGGCGGAGGAAGGAACCGTTCTTTTAGCGACACACGCGATGGGGGTGCGGGACGAACTGACGATGCAATGGCGTACCGGAGGGACGCTGATGCGGTTGCTCCTGCTCAACATCGGCGTGTTCCTGCTGATCCACCTCATCGGGCTGCTCTACTTCATGACCGGCAATGCGGAGCCGGACCTCACGCGCTGGCTGCGCAGCACCAGCGATCTGCACACCCTGGCGCGCATGCCGTGGACGGTGATCACCTACATGTTCACACACGAAGGTGTGATGCACCTGCTGTTCAACATGGTGATGCTGTACTTCAGCGGGCGCTTGTTCGGCGACCTGCTGGGCGGCAAGCGCCTTCTGGGCAATTACCTGCTGGGCGGCGTGGCCGGGCTGGCGCTGTACGTCATCAGCTACAACACGCTGCCGGTGTTCGAGCGCTTCGCCGCGGGCAGCAC
>CAZFAW010000317.1:0-2038 GCA_964517015.1 uncultured Chryseobacterium sp. | reverse complement strand
CGCCCGAAGAGGAAACGGGCGAGCCGCTGGCACCACCCCATGTGGTGGGCCAACCTGCTGGCCGTGCCGCCGCTGCTGCTGGCGTATCTAAGCACGCTGGTGAGCCCCGCCACCTTCTGGCCCCTGGCCTTCTTCGGCATGGCCTACCCCTACCTGCTGGCGGTGCACCTGATCTTCCTCGTCTACTGGCTCTTCTTCCGTCGCAAGCGCATGTGGGTCTCGTTGTTGGCGATCTTGCCGGGATGGGGCCATGTGGGGCAGTACGTGCAGGTGTTCGGCACCGCCGCCGCGGAAAAGGCCCCCGGTGCGTTCAAGGTGATGTCGTACAACGTGCGTCTCTTCGACCTGTACAACTGGAGCGGCAATGCACAGACCCGCGACGGCATCTTCGACCTGCTGGTGGCGGAGAACGCGGACGTACTGTGCCTGCAGGAATTCTTCAACGGCGACGACGACTACGACTTTCCGACGAAGGACACGTTGATGCGCAATTTCCGCTGGACCTCGATCCACGACGAATACACGCAGCACACGCGCCTGGGGCGGCACTTCGGGATCGCCACCATCAGCACCTTCCCCATCGTGGCGAAAGGGTCCATCCATTTCCCGGACGACCTGAACAACCTGTGCATCTGGACCGATCTGCGCATCGGCACGGACACCGTACGCGTGTACAACGCCCATCTGGCCAGCATCCGCTTCGGCGACCAGGACTACCGCTTCATGGAAGGATTGGAACCCGGCATGCAGGGCGATTCCATTGCCAGCGGTGGCCGTCGGATCCTGGGCCGGTTGAAGAACGCGTTCGTGCGCCGCGCCGCAGAAGTGCAACGCATCACCGCGCACATGCGCACGTGCAGGCACCCGATCCTGTGGTGCGGCGACCTGAACGATACGCCCATGAGCTACAGCTACGCCCGGCTCAACGACCTGCTGGTGGATGCGTTCGAGGAGTGCGGACAGGGCATCGGGCACACCTACATCGGGGCCTTCCCCAGCTTCCGCATCGATCACATCATGCATTCCGCGGGATGGCACTCCACGGGATTCCGCACGTTGCCGGACGAATTGAGCGATCACCGCGCGATCGTGTGCTGGATGCAGCCGGAATAGGACCGCGACACGCTACTCGTAGTGCCTGCGCACCAACCGCTCGAAGAGGCGGCCCGGCAGCACCTTCTTCAACAGCACGCTGAGCACCTGCATGCCTTCGGCCACACGGTACACGGTGCGCGGCCGGGGATCGTCCACGATGCGCTGGACCACCCGCGCCAGTTCGTCCGGATCGCGGCTGTAGCCCAGGCCACCATCGAGGATGTGCATGGCACGCTCGTACCGGGCACGGTACGCCGGGCCGATCGTGCCGGGGCGCAGGCGGCTCGCGGCGATCGGTGTCTTGAACTCGCCCGGCTGCACCCCCACCACGCGGATCCCGAACGGTTCCACTTCGATCCGCAGGGTCTCGGTCACCCGGTCGAGGGCGGCCTTGGTGGCGCTGTAGAAGCCGCGGTAGGGCAGGCCGAAGTTGGCCGCGATGCTGCTGATGTTGATCACCAGGCCGGTGCCCCGTTCGCGCATGGCGGGCAACACGGCGCGGCATACCCGCAGGGCGCCGATCACGTTCACATCGAATGCTTCGCGCGCGATCGCCGGGTCGATGTCCTCCACGGCGCCTTGCACGCCCACACCGGCATTGTTCACCAGTACATCGATGCGGCCGTGTTGCGCGAGGATCCGCTGCACCGCGGCCCGCACCGAAGCCTCGTCGCGGATGTCCATGGGCAGCAGTTCGAAGCCCTCGCGGCGGCCTTCCTTGCGGCTGGTACCGATCACCGTGTGACCGGCGAGCGCAAGGCGTTCGCACATGGCGGCGCCCAATCCGCTGCTGCCGCCGGTGATGAGGATGACCCGAGGATCCATGCGTTCAGGCGAGGATGCGACCGTGGGCACATGCACGCATGGCCTCCGGATCACATGGAAAGAAAGAGGGGCAAGCTACACCTGTCGCACCGCATCGACCGCCTACCCTTGCTTCCTT
>CAZFAW010000316.1:0-3658 GCA_964517015.1 uncultured Chryseobacterium sp. | reverse complement strand
CATGGGTTCGAATACGCGATTATATTGCCGCCACCGCATTGACACATTTCCTGTCACCGCCATGCATGCCGAACCGCTCCTCCGTTCCCGCGCTTGCACCACCCCGCTATCTGCTCCCACAGTGCAAGTGGAGTGGGACCACACGTTGCGGCGCCTGCGTGCCCTTTGCACGATGCAGTATGCCACTGAACGCGTGGACCAGCACCGCTACCCGACGGTGAACCTGCGACATACGCCCGACCTTGATGTGGTCGCGCTCGAACGGGTGCTTTTCGAGAACCTGCTATTGGCGCCGTTGCACCGGCTGGAATACGGGCGCACGATCGTGTTCCGCTGCGAGTGGTTGTGGCAATGGCGCCAGGCCGTGCCTTGGCGGCTGGACGGTGCGGACAGGACCTTGGGCATGTCTCCGGACGATCCGAAGAACATGTACACCTACCGCTACCAACTGCTCTTCGCTGAAGGATCCGCATAGCATGAAGGGGCCGCGCGCCACTCCGGCCGGTCCATGCGCAATGCACACCGACCGACCGCGCGCGGCTCCCTTCGCCAAGCCGCGCACCACGCACCCGCATCTCGCCAACGCAAGAACGGTCAGAACCGAAGCGTGTATTGCAGCACCGGGAGCACGGGGAGTTGCGAAGCGTTCTTGATGGTTCCTGTGCGCCGGTCGAAATACCGGTACACGGTGGTACGGCTGTTCAAGACGTTCTGCACATCAGCCTTGAACTCGTGGCTCACCTTGGGGCGGCCCACGCGGTAGGTGAGCACCAGGTCGAGTTTGTGCACGGCGTCGCCCTTCACGCTCCAGGGTTCACCGCCCTCCTTCTGTTCGCCTGCGGCGATGCTGGCCTCAAGGTCGATCGGCGTGGCGTATTGGCCACCGGTGGCACTGTAGCGCCCTCCCGCCCCGAACACGCGGTCCTTGCCCGGACCGCCCACCTTCCACTCCTTGCCTGCGAGCACATTGACCACCGTGCCCATGTCGAAGCGGGTATGGCGCCATACCCCGTCGAGCGCGCGGTACTCCGAGCGGCTCAACGAAGTGGTGAACAGGGCGTGCCAGCCGCGCGTAAAGTACTTCTCCACCGCCAGTTCCACGCCGTAGTTGCGGCCCGCCCCCTCGTTCACCAGTGGCTTGGTGGTGAACCACTCGGCCAGGTTGGCCGTGCTGAACGAACTGGTCGGATCGTTCTCCACGGGCAGGCCGAACATGTGCTGGTAATAGGCCTCGGCCTTCAATTGCACATCCTCGGCCAGCAGTTGTTCGAAGCCCACCACGGCGTGCGCGGCACGGGTGAGCCCCAGGTCGCGATTGGGTTGCGATGTGCTTCCGTCATCGGCGGTCCATTGGGCCAGATAGGTGGTCACGGCTTCGGTGCGCGCGTGCAGGCCGGCGCCGAAGGTGAGGGCGCGATCCGGGCGCACCTGGAAGCGCAGGCCGGCACGCGGCTCCACCGAGGTGCTGCCGTTCAAGGTGAAGTGCAGCAGGTGCACGCCGCTGGTCAACGTCCAGCGTTCGTTCCAGCGCCATTTCCAACTGCTGAATGCCTGCACGGTGGTAGCCGATCCGGTGCTGGCCAGTGAGGTGATCATGCGCTGTGCCTCGTGGTCGTAGTAGGAATCGGTCATGCGAAAGGCGTCGACGGACACGATGATGCCCGAACGCAGTTTGTGTTTCGCGCTGAACTTGTTGTTCAATGTGGTGGCCGCACGTACGGTCCAACGGCCCAGGTCCTCCCCGCCACGGGCCTGCAGCGGCACTTCACCGGGCGCATCGGTCTCCTCGTAATCCCAGGTGCTTCCCGCGCCGCTCAGGCTCACGGAACTGCGCAGGTAGGCGCTCTCGCCGGTGCGCAACGTGTGCACCAGACCGACCACTCCCATGCGCGATCCGAAGTCCGAACGTGCAAAGAGCGAATCGCCCACCTCGTTTCGCTCCTCTTGCAGGATGTGACTGACGCCACCGAGCCCGAAGAGCGAGATGGTCCCGAACCGTGCCGTGGGCACCTTCAGCTTGAAGGCGGCATCGGTGTACTTGGGAACACCCTGGTAGTCCACCACCCCGACCTGATCGAGCAAAGCGAGCGTGCTGTAGCGGTAGTTGGCCAGGTAGGACGCCCCTTTCAGGCCGCCCAGCGGTCCTTCCGCCGTGATGTCGGTGCCGAGCACCCCGGCCTTCAGCGTGTATTCACGTTCCTCGTCGTTGCCATCGCGCAAGCGCATGTCGAACACCGCACTGGTGGCATTGCCGTACTCGGCGGGGAACGCACCGCTGTAGAATTCCGAATTGTCGAGCATGTCGCTGTTCAGCACATTGATGGGGCCACCGGTGCTGCCTTCTTCGCTGAAGTGGTTGGGGTTGGGGATCTCGATGCCTTCGAGGCGCCACAGCACACCTTTCGGAGAATTACCGCGCACCACGATGCTGTTGTCGCCGGTGGCGTCGCCTGCCACGCCGGGGAAGGTGGAGACCATGCGTGCCGGGTCGTTGATCCCGCCCGCAATGCGCGAGGTCTCTTCCACACCGATGCGACGAGCACTGAGGGTGGCCATGTCGTTGCGCACTTCCCCGTTGGGCCTATCGGCGATCACTTCGGCCTCCTTCAATCGGGTGACCGCGCTCTGCATGTGCACGTTCACCACCAGTTCTTTTCCCGAGACCAGGAGCAGGTTCGAGAGGCGTTGTTCCTCGTACCCCATCACAGCAACGCGCAGGTCGATACGTCCCGTGGGTACGTTGGCGATGCTGAAGCGGCCTTCACCATCCGCGCTGGTGGCCAGGAGGGGCTCGGAGCCTTCCACGATCACACTGGCCCCTACCAGGGGTTCGTGGCTGTCCGCATCGAGCACGGTGCCGCGGATGGTTTGTGCATGGGGGGTTGTGGGCACCTGGGCCATGATGCGAGAGGCCAGGGCGAGCAGGAGGAGGCAAACTGTGGTTCGAAGGGTGCGCGTGTGCATGGTCGTGTGCGTGTTCCTCCATAGGACAGACAGCCGGCTCGGAACCCCTACGCGGACATCGAACTTTTCGCCAGACGCACGGAAGGGCACCTGCGGGTGCCCTTCCGTGCGTCTGTATCGGCGTCCACGATGACGCCGCGATGGTCCCTTCAGAATGAACCCACTTTGATGCGGATGCCGGCATTGAACCCTTGCAGTGCATCCTTCGAGGTTCCGGCCAGATCGAGGTCGGAGGTGTAGCGATAGCTTGCACCAACAGCCACGCGCACCAAGGGGATCACGTTCAGTTCCAATTCCACGCCCGGCTCCAGCACGAAGAAGGCTGCGGCGTCGTCGTTGTAAGTGAACGGATCGAATTCGTGAGGCGAGGCCGAGAAGCTCTGGTAGCCACAACCACCGGCCCCGATGATCACGGGCAGGCTCACGTGCACCGGCGAGCGGTATGCGATCACCGGTTCCAGCAAGAGGCCACCGTAACCGGCCACGAACCGACTGGGTTTTGTGATCGAACGGCCGCGCGCAAGGAGCACGTCATCGTACGCGTGGTTCTCCACGGAGGTCGCAAGGCCATAGCCGGCCAGGCCCAGTGTAAAGCGGTGGTCGATGATCCACCCGCCGCGGCCGCCCACGAGCAAGGCGTCCTGATCGAGCAAGCGGGTATGGTCCACGGTGGGTGCGCCCCAACCGCCGTGGT
>CAZFAW010000315.1:0-3665 GCA_964517015.1 uncultured Chryseobacterium sp. | reverse complement strand
AGACTGGGATCCATGCGGCGAAAGTATGAAGTACACGTCGGCGGAAAGCCGGTGACGATCGGCGAACGACCCTTCGCGAAGGACGTGCGCATGAATTGGCTTACGCTGCGCGTGGATGACGCGGCCGGCATCCGCAATGCGCTGCGCACGCTGAAACGCTCCGAAGAGGTCGTGGGTCTGTGGATCTACGGGCGCAGCATCAACCGCACGTGGGAACTGTTCTGCTCGCTGTTCCGCTTCGTGCAGGCCGCCGGTGGCGCGGTGACGGATGAATATGGGCGCCTGCTCGTGATCCGCCGGAAGGGCCGACTGGACCTTCCGAAGGGAAAGGTGGACAAGGGCGAAGCGATCGAGGATGGCGCGGTGCGCGAGGTGATGGAGGAATGCGGACTGGCCAGGGTGGAACTGCTGCGACCGCTCACCTGCACATGGCACACCTACACCCGCAAGGGCCGCCAGGAGCTGAAATGCACCGAGTGGTACCTGATGAAGGCCAGCAGCAAGCAGAAGACCGTGCCCGAGGCCGCCGAAATGATCGAAGAAGTGATCTGGATGCGCCGCGACGCCGTGCGCGAGATGCGCCATGAGACCTATCCCTCGCTGCGCAAGGTGCTCAATGCGTGGGCGGTGGCGGTGAGGGGCCGGTAGCTGGACTAGCGCCGGGGCGCTGTTAGTGAACCGCGCGAGCACGAACAGGGTAGGGCGGTAAGACCTACTCCACCACCATATTGCTGCTAAGCGTGCGTCTGCCGTTGGTGAGGGTGACCATGTAAAAGCCCGGTGAGGCATCGAACACATCCATTCGCGTGCGGACATCGAGGGGGTCCAAAGCCTGTTCTAACACAAGATGCCCAGTTCCATCATAGATGTGCAACACCAGTCCACGCTCGTTGGTGAAGACATCCGGCAGTTGCAGAGTGAAGCTGCCGCGATTGGGGTTCGCGTAAATGACCAAGTGGGTGTTCTCGGTAGCCTTGGGTGTGACGATCCCGGTGACTAGGTCGTGTTTGGCTATCAAGGCATCCTGCCAGCCGTATGAAGAATACGTCACACCTCCAATGGTGATCGGCTCGAACGGTGGACCGAGAGGAAAAAAGAAGGGGAAGTTCACGACCACGTAGCTGGCCCCATCTGGAGCAGTAGAGATGCTTGCACCTATGGCCGGACCAACCCCGGCGATCACACCGAGACATTCGCCAGAAGGTGAATGGAGACTGAGGACCAGCTCCTGGGTGCTGGTGGAAACCTCAATACCGTCCCAGTTCGAGACACCTTCTACGAATCCGGTAACGATCAATTTCCCATCTGCGGCTGGCGCAACAGCCGTGAAATACGCCCCCTCCGATGCTTCAAAGGTGCGCACCCATTCAGGATTACCGCTACTATCGTATCGGGCTATGAATGCGTTCTGCCATTCGTTAGCGGCAGGAAGCGTATCACCAGCAATGATGCTTATGGGCACATAGCCACCCACGAGGTAGAGGTGCCCAATGCTATCGACGAATAGACGTTGAGGATCCCTGTTGTTTGCCCCTGCGTGAGAAAATCCATCAGCCCTGAACCATTCTAGGCTGCCTGAGGTAGCATCGATGCTGAACAGGGCATATCCATTTCCAGTGACATTGGTAAGCACGGTGGTACCTACAGTCAGCGTGTCTGTTGTGGCCAGCAAATAGAGACCACAGAATGTGAACAGATGGTCGTTCCAAGTCCGTATTTGGGCTGGGCTGAACCGAATGCCTTCATACTGCGCAATCATCCGGGTCCACAGCGTATCACCTTCGGGAGTGTAGGAAACCACGAAAGTGCCCTGTGGTACCAATCGACCCTCGAGCAAGTTGGGGCCATACTGGGGCGTAGTGCCTCCAACGAATAGGCGTCCATCCGTACCAAAGGCCACGGCGCCGACCTCGCAGGTGCGGTACAGCGGATCGTAACCGTTCGTGGCCACGTTGCGCGCCCATAGGCAATGCCCGTCAAGATCCCATTGGCTCAGGAATGCACCACCAAACGGCGCTGTGAGCGTGATGGTGTCCAGCGTGCATGACAGGGTATAGTAGCCAACCACATAGAGCTTTTCCTCCAGCGTATCCAGCACAGCACTGCTCAACAACAACCATCCGGCGGGGCTTGTAAGGTTTCGCACCCAGGCCAGATCGCCATCTTCTTCATACTTGGCCAACAACCCGGCCCTATAGCCGTGCAAGGTGTCCTGCGCGATATAGAGATCTTCAAAGCCGGGTGGGCTACCGATGTCCCATGCATAGTTGCCATAGAGGTAGACCGATGAAGAGGCATCAACACCGGCAATGAAGACCTCCTCGGAACCAGGCCCACCGATCTGCCGCGACCAAAGCCATTGCTGCGCAGAGATCCCGTGACCGATCAGCAGCGTAAATAAGACGAAGGCGGGACGAATGTTCATGATGGATCACGGTTTTAGTAGACGCTCTTTCAAGGTAAGTTCAGCAGAGCGAGCAAGCAGCGTGTATGACCCCGAAGCGAGTGTGCGCAGATCGAGAATGGCTGTGCGACTTGCAAAGGGCTGTTTCAGTATTTCCCGACCGTCGGCGTCCATCAGCGCAAGCTGCCATGTTCCATTACCCCACATGTCGCCACCGATCGTGGTCAGGTGGTCGGGATCATGCTCCTTCAGGGCGGTGTTCCATTCCTCCACTACCGCACAGATTTCATCCTTCGTGTGGTATGCATCGAGGTCCTCTTCGGCCAAGCTTGGCTCACCATATAGGTCGTAACCGAAAAGGTTGTGGACATCGCGCGCATGGATGTATTCCGCAATGCCGATCAGGAGATCGCGATAGTCATCGACTGGAACTGATCCCGCATTCCCATTGAACACTTCGTGTCCATCGGCGGTGATCAGAAGGATCTTGAGCCCAACCACGTTCGCTAAGCTGCATACCGCCAGTACCTGCTCCATGTGGAACATGAAAAGCGGATTGGTGGCGTTATTGGGTGGATCCAGGTTCATCAACACCTCGTTCTGCCCGCTTGGGAAGTGCTTTATGGCCAGCTTGAAGCCCACCACTGGATCCATTTTGAAGGGCGTCATGATCACACGTACCGTGTTGAAACCCAGATTGCTCATTTCGTAGAAGTCCTGGAGAATGCGCTGCGGCCCCTTACTGATAGGAGAATAGTCATACACACCGTCTTGGCCATAGAGGCTGGTCTGACAGAGCTTGAAATGAGCGATCTGTGCGGGAGTGGGATCAGGTGGCGTAGCGTCGAGGAAAACATTGTAGCAGGCGTAGTCCACATAGTAGTTCATCATCATGGGGAAGAAGTCATCCCCGTTCTCATCCCTGAACTGATCGCCAAACACGGTGCAGTAGCCGGTTTGGGCCGTGGTTGGCTGAGGTAACTGGCTCAAGGCCAGCATGTGGACATGGCTGTTCATCAGCACCCATTCGAACAGCCGCAGGCCCTTGTTCTCCTGGCAGACGCGCAGGCTCGCCACAACGATGTCCTTGTACTCCCTGCGTGTGAACACATCCACCCATCCGACGGTAGCGAAGGAGATGAAGCAAAGGCCCTCGGCTTCATTGAACTTGTATTTACGGCACACAGAAGCAAGGTACTGCCGGGAAGCCGGACGGAGTCTGGCGATCAGCATCAGCGTTGCTTGATCCACAATGCAAGGC
>CAZFAW010000314.1:0-3665 GCA_964517015.1 uncultured Chryseobacterium sp. | reverse complement strand
GCGCAATGCTCAGCACGCTCTTGAACTCGCTCCACCGGGTGCGTGGTCCTTCGAGAAAACGGAGGTCGATGTGCTGCTTTTGCCGCGTTGGGATCACGGCGCGAAGCTAGCCGGGCACGGTACCCCGCGATGCGTAGTTGCAACGTGCGGGATGATCCGGGCGGGTGCACCACGGACGCGCAACGCAAGCAAGGCGGCGCACATGGGTTTCAATGTACAGGGACGGGGCGCTCGCCTCCCCGCGCTGCCCTGCGCACCGGATGGGCGGCCCAGTGGATCCGCACCACGGCGATCCAATCCTGGACTTCCTTGCCGATCCGTTCGTCCGGAGCGATGCCATCGATGTCGAATCGCATGCCGTGATCGATCCGGTTCATGCGCGCTGTTGGGATCGAGGTCACCAAGCCGTCGCAGCCCAGGAAGTGCGACTGTAGATCGCCGTAATCCATGTACCCGCCGCTGTTCTCGCCGAATATCAAGGACTTTCCGCTCATGCCGCGCGCCACGAAAAGGAAGGACTCCCCACTGCTTGCGGTGCCGTGATCGGCAAGGATCGCGACACGCTCGGGCATCGGCATCACCTTATCGTGTTGTTCCGTTCCACCCTTCTCCCTGAACCAGGTGTTCGGGTGACGCTCGCCGTACTTCACCAGGTTGCGCAGGTAGCGCGTGGTGCGCGTGGGCAGCATCGGTGCATTGGCTTCGGCCCATGCTTTCAGGAGGGCGGTGTTCTCGGGGCTCATCCAATGATCCGCGCCGAAGTCTTCCATGGGTCGGGTATAGAGGTAGGGCAGCAGCGCGGCGAACACGTCGGTGGAACCGCCACCGTTGCCGCGGAGATCCACGATCCAGTAGGGCGTACGGTCCAGTAACGCCTTGTTCGCGTGCACCAGACTGTCCAGCAGCGCCTTGTTCCGCAGGTCGAACGAGCCGAGCTTGATGTACAAGGTGGAGTCGTCCAGCATGCGCCATTGCACTTCTTCTCCGTAGTTGAGTTCGAAGTCCAAAGCCCCCATTGAGCCGGCAGGTGCCTGAACCATGTGCCAGGTGCCCACGCCCTTCACGGCAAGATGGCCGGAAGCGAAGACTGCCACGGTTTCCATCGTCTTCAGGTCGCCGCGCCAGTAGTGCACATGCGCTTGACCTTCCACCGGTTCCGTCACGTTGAACTTCACCATGCCTTCCTTCCAGTTCGGGTTTTGCGAGGCTGCGATGATGGCGTCGTAGGCGCGCAGGCTATCGTTGTACACCAGGCCTACGCGGTATGCGTCGAGGGACCATAGGCCTTCCAGGGTGCGCAACTCCTCGCGGTGGATCGTGAAGCGTTGGTCGAGCGTCGCAGCGGTCCAGGCCGAGGTGCGCGGGGGGGCGGGGTCCGTGCCATCTTCCGCATGTGCGTATGCGCCCGCCAACTGCAAGTGCTTGTCGCGGAAGTAGGCGCGATAGCGGTCGAGCAGATGGAAGCACCGCGACTTGTCCTCCGTTCCGGCCGCGAGCCCAATGAGCGAATCCTTCAGCGCTTCATAGCCGTCGCGCGTGGCCGTGGCCACCTTGTCCTGGTATCCGGCGTAGTTGCGTTCCACTTTGCCGATGAAACGATCCAGCACGTGCGTGCAGGAACAGGTGTCCTGGCTCCGCACCGCGAGGATCGCGCAACAGGCCGGGACAAGGAGCAGCGTACGCATGGGTCCGAAGGTCGTGCATGCGGCGAAGACCCGGAAGGTGCTGCGATCGCATGGATCCGACTATCTTCGGTAACCGGTGCGAAATACCGGGCATCCATGTTGCGCCTGCTCCTCCCCGTTCTGTTCGTTCTTGCCCACGTTCCGCTGGCGGCCCAAAGCCTCACCGCGTACCTGCTGCAGTTGCATGGAGCGGGCTGCGACGATGCGAGCGGCGTATTGGTCGCGCAGGCTGTGGGCGGGAGCGGCGGCTATACCTTCCTCTGGAACGACGGAACGACGAACGACACGCTCACGGGCGCCGGTGCGGGCGTGCACAGCGTTACCGTGTACAGCGGCACCGACAGCGCAACGGCATCGGTGAGCGTGCATCCCTTCGGCATCGATACCGTGCTCGTGCACCATGTGTGCGGAGGATCGTTGGGCGGGCCGGGATGGATCGATCTGGACAACATCTACGCGCAATACCCCTTGCAATTCGCATGGTACGATGGCGACGGCACCCTGCTGGCGGAGAACACCTCGCTTCTCTCGAGCAACGTTCCCGATACGTTCCACTATGTCATGACCGATGCCGATGGCTGCGTGGATTCGGGTTCGGTGGTCATGCAAGCGTCCGACCCTGTGCTCGAGGTCTTCTCGAGCGACAGCGCGCTTTGTTACGGTGAGATCGTGCTGATGTGGTACACGCCCGGCTTCACCCTTTACGACGACTGGGGGCTCACGTACAACTCCTCCACCGACACCATCCACTACACCAATCAAATGGGAAGTGTGAACATGTTCCCCACCGGAGGGATCGACTCCCTGGGTTGCGAGGCGGAGATCGACAACAACCCGTTCGTGTACCAGCAATCCCATCCGGATCCGATCGTGCTCTACAACCATGGCGATACCCTCAGCACCACCTTTTGGATCGATACGGCGGCCAGCACGATCTACACCTATGTCTGGTCGCTCAACGGTGTTGTGCTCGACACCTCGGCCTATTCCTATGTGCCTATAACGGGGTCGGGCTTATACGTGGTGAGCATATACAACGAGTACGGATGCTCGGTCTATGGCACGGAGGTGGTCACCATTTCCCACATCGCGGCGCCCGAAGTGCAGGGAGCGGTGCTGGGCATCGCGCCGAATCCTGCCGCATTCGGCGCACCCTGGATCGTTGAACTTCCGATGGTTCCGTTCGGGGTCCCATATCGGATCACCGATACGGAAGGTCGCTTGATCTCCAGCGGCGCGCTGCATTCCGGCCGGAACGCATTGGGTGCGGATCTACCGGCAGGTGCTTACCTGCTGGAGGTGGCCGACCGGTCGTACCGGTTGATGC
This sequence comes from uncultured Chryseobacterium sp., assembly GCA_964517015.1. Taxonomy (GTDB): domain Bacteria; phylum Bacteroidota; class Bacteroidia; order Flavobacteriales_F; family PHOS-HE28; genus PHOS-HE28. Next base: position 653 of record CAZFAW010000314.1, on the reverse strand, counting down.
GGGCGAGGTGATCCGTTCAGCAGTTCGTCAACGTGGACCGTTCCACCGGGTCCGTTCACGGATCGAGGTGTGCATTCCACCTGGCCTGCACGGGTGCCGTAAGGAGCGCAGGCCTATTGGATCATGATGCGCGTGGCTCGCGTAGTGCCTGAGGCGGCCTTGAACTGTACGGCGTAAGTGCCTGAGCGTTGCAAGAGGAACTCTTGAACGCCATCGATCGAACGCTGAACAACGATCCTCCCGGTGATGTCCATTACCCTGTACTCGCCTCTGGGGGCTTCGATACGAACGGGGGATCCCGCCTCCGCCACTGTCGGCCGAACGGCGAACCATGGTCCCACTTCCTCGCTTTCGGGCACATGCACGGTGAAACACTCGGTCGATGGGATGCTGCCTGCGCTCCATGCCAGGGTGGCGTTACCTACGGGGATCCCCGACGCCGCTTGAAAGGTCACGTTTCCCATGGTCATCGCGGGCGTATGCATCAATGTCGCCGCCGCGAGCTCGTCGCATCCGGTAGCACCAGCCGAATCCGCGCGCACCAGGAACACATCGCTCTGGCCCGAACCGAAGCTCGTGGTGTGGCCCACGGCCGCAAAGCTGTGGTCCGGGAGCTCTTGCACGGCGTAGAAGCGATCGTGCTGGCTTTGACC
>CAZFAW010000313.1:0-3666 GCA_964517015.1 uncultured Chryseobacterium sp. | reverse complement strand
GCGCTGCCCTTCAGGTCCCGGAGGTAGGCCGGCACATCGGCCACGGCGTGGTCGGCGGTGAGGAACACGGTGTACAGCTCCGGGCCGATCGTGCGGTCCAGGTAGGCGATCAAGCGCGCGATCTCCTGGTCCAGGCGCAAGTACATGTCCTCGAGCTCGATGGCCCGTGGCCCCACTTTGTGCCCCAGGATGTCGGTGCTGCTGTAGCTGATCGCCAGCAGATCCGTCCGGTCGTCCTGTCCCATGCCTTCGCCTTCGATCGCAGCGATCGCCATGTCGGTGGTAAGCGTATTGCCCCAGGGGGTGGACATCAACAGGTCAAGCCCGGCGCCCGACTGCCGCAGCGAGTCGAGCGCTATGGGCAATGATGCGGGGATCCCCGGCTTCAACGGGATCTCGTACGGGTTGTCGTCGGGCAGGTCCGTGTGGTAGCGGCTGCGCTCCAACAGCGGCTCCCAGCGTTGTGCGAGGTATCGTTCGGCAAGCCCCTTCGCGTTGAACTCCTTTGCCCAACGGGGCAGGTCCTTCATGTACCAGGTGCTCGTGACGAACGAGCCGTCCGCGCTGTTGTACCAATAGGCGGCATCGCCCGTGCGCCCGATGGGCATGATGCTGGAACGATCCTTCAAGGCCACGCCGACGGTGCGTGCCCGGCGATCGGTGCGCAGTTCCAGTTCATCGGCCAGAGTGGTGGCCAGCAACCAGCGGGGCGAACGTTTCGCCGACGCCGCGGCCGTGCCCACGCCCGCAACGCCGGTATCCTCCGCGCAATAGCCCATGCGCCGGGTGTTGCGGTCGTAGGGATAATTGGCCACGATGCCGTGCCTGCTGGGTGTGGTGCCCGTGTAGATGGAGGCATGCCCGGGACCGGTCTCGGTGGGCACATAGTTGTAATGGGCATCGCGCAGGAACGCCCCGCCGTCGATCATGCGCTTGAAGCCGTTCGGGCCGAGGTTGTCCCAGTAGCGATACAGGTAGTCGGTGCGCATCTGGTCGATCACGATGCCCACGACCAGCTTCGGCGGACGTTGCCACGCGGGTGGCTGTGCGAAGAGGGTGGCGGCCGCGCAAACGGCGAGCGTGGAGAGCGGGATTCTCATGCGGTGCGTGCGACAAGGAAGAAGATCGCCAGGCAGGCGACCACGTTCAATGCGATGTTGGCGATCGCCCAGCCGGTGAGGCCTTCGCGGAGCAGCAGGAAGTTCTCGAAGCTGAAGGTGCTGAAGGTGCTGAAGCCGCCGCAGATCCCCACGGCGATGAAGGCGCCGAGCGCGGGGCGTTCGTGCAAATGGGGTTGTGCACGCAGCAGGGCAACGGCCAGGATGGCGGAGCTGATCACGTTCGCGCCGAAGGTGGCCCAGGGAAAGGCGCCGCGCACATCGAGCAGCAGCAACGCGCGCGACATCCCGTAGCGCAAGAGGCTGCCGATGCCGCCTCCCACGAAGACCGCAATCCAGGTGTTCATGCGCGTGAGCCGTCGCGGTCCATGATCCTGCGGAACAACAGCGCGAAGATGGTCCCGATCAGCGCACCGTACGATCCGCCCACCAGGACATCGGCCGGGAAATGCACGCCCAGGTACACGCGGCTGTAGGCGATCACCGAGGCCCAACCCAACAAGGCCCATGCGCCCCAGCGCGGCGCACGGCGAAGCACACCGATCATGAACACGGCGATGCCGAAGTGGTTGGATGCATGGCTGGAAACGAACCCGTACAACCCGCCGCACCCTTCGATGGCGCGCACCTGTTCTTCCAAGCCCGGTGTGTGGCACGGGCGAAGACGTTGCACGGTGTCCTTGAACAACAGCACCGAACCGCTGTCCGTGCACCAGATCATGGCCGCGATCACGGGCAGGCCCCACCAGAGGCCGCGCGCGCCCCAGCGCGCCCGCACCAGGTAGAGGAAGAACAGGTAGAGGGGGATCCACACCCCGATCATCGACACGGTGCGCATCAATGCATCGAGCAATGGATCGTGCGCGCCGTTGATCGCCAGGAAGAGCGAGCGATCGGCATCGCGCAGCCGGTCCAGCAGCGGTTCCATGGATCAATGCAGCTTGCGCCAGATCAGGTCCTTCAAGGCATCGAGCCCCTCACCGGTCACTCCGCTGATCATCACCGTGTCCACGCCATCGGGCAATTCCTTGCGCAGGGCGGCCTTGAGCTCCTGATCCAGCAGGTCGCACTTGCTGATCGCCAGGATCCGCTCCTTGTGCAGCAATTCGGGGGAGTATTGCTCCAATTCGTTCAGCAGGATCGCATACTCCTTCCGCACATCGGCCGCATCGGCGGGCACCATGAACAGCAGCGCGCTGTTGCGCTCGATGTGGCGCAGGAAGCGCAGCCCGAGGCCCCGCCCCTCGTGCGCCCCTTCGATGATGCCCGGTATGTCGGCCATCACGAAGGATCGCCCATCGCGATAGGGCACCACGCCCACGTTCGGGGTGAGCGTGGTGAAGGGATAGTCGGCCACCTTGGGGCGTGCGGCGCTGATCGCAGCGAGCAGTGTGCTCTTTCCGGCGTTCGGCAATCCGACCAGGCCGATGTCCGCGAGCATCTTCAGCTCCATCACCACCCATTTCTCCACGCCGGGTTCGCCGGGCTGTGCGAAACGCGGGGTCTGGAAGGTGCTGCTATGGAAATGCTGGTTGCCCAGGCCGCCGCGCCCGCCGGAGAGCAGGGTCACCTCCTGGTCGTGCTCCAGCACTTCGGCCAACACCTCCTGTGTCTCGGCATCGCGCACGATGGTGCCCAAGGGGACTTCCACCACCACGTTCTCGCCGGCACGCCCGCTGCGTTGGTTGCTGCCACCGCCCTCGCCGTCCTTGGCCATCACGTGCTTGGTGTACCGCAAGTGGAGCAGGGTCCAGAGGTGGCTGTTGCCGCGCAACAGCACGTCGCCGCCCTTGCCGCCATCGCCGCCATCGGGGCCGCCCTTGGGCATGTACTTCTCGCGCCGAAGGTGCCTGCTGCCGGGACCGCCCTTGCCGCTGCGGCAATTGATGCGGATCTGGTCGATGAAGTTGGGATCGGAGCTCATCGGCCATTGGGGGGTCGGGAGCGAACGCCCGACCGGATGCGGGTCATCAGCCGATCGCCTTCACCAGGCGTTGTGTGATCTCGTCGATCGAGCCTGCGCCATCGATGCCGCGGTACTTGCCCTGGGCATGGTAGTAGTCCTTCAACGGCGCGGTCTTCTCCTTGTATTCGCCGATGCGCTTGCGGATCACCGCTTCGTCCTTGTCGTCGGCGCGGCCGCTCGTGGCGCCGCGGTTCAGGAGGCGTTCCACCAGTTCGTCGTCGGCCACTTCGAGGGCGAGCATCACGGTGATCGCCGATCCGAGGCCGGAGAGCAGGTCATCGAGCGCCTCGGCCTGGGCGCGGGTGCGGGGGAAACCGTCGAAGATGAAGCCCTTCGCGTCGGTATGCGCATTGAGCTTGTTGCGGATCATGCCGATCACGATGTGGTCGGGTACGAGCATGCCCTGCCCCATGATCTCCTTCGCTTGCAGGCCCAGAGGCGTTTCCGCCTGGGTCTCGGCGCGCAGCAGGTCACCGGTGCTCAAATGCAGGAGGCCGTAGCGTTCGATCAGGAACCGGCTCTGGGTGCCCTTGCCCGCGCCGGGCGGGCCGAAGAGGACGATGTTCAGCTTGTTCATGTGTT
>CAZFAW010000312.1:0-3691 GCA_964517015.1 uncultured Chryseobacterium sp. | reverse complement strand
GCGGCATGGTCGCTGCGTCCGGGTTCCGAGGCAACGTTCGCGCGTGCCACGGAGTACATACCCACGCGATTCCCCTGGGGTCTGTTCGGTGTCGGGTTCACCGCAGCAGGTCTTGCGGTCGCCGATCTCTGGCGACGCGTCGTACGCTGAACGGTTGCCGGGCCGCAGCCCGGAGGATGTGTTGAAAAACCGCAACCCTGGCGGGGCTTCCGTCGTAGAACGCCCGCGTCTTGGCCATGGATCCCAAAACAAGAATGGTCGCCGAAGCGAAGTTGTTCGTGAAGCTCGGGCTGCTGAGCACCGCAGGCTTCGTGTTCTACTACGCACACCTCTTCTTCGGTTTCATGGACAGCCCGTTCCTGTTCAAGGCCCTGGCGATCACCTTCCTCCTGGCGGCGGTGCCTCTGCCCATCATCGCCATGAACAACAAGAAGCTCTTCCCGGAATTGCGCGGACGGGGCAAGGTCATGTTGCGCCTGGCCAGCGTGTTGCTGCTCTTCCATCACTTCCTCATGACCTTCATCTTCGTCCTCTTCCTTCAGGGCGAAGGTGTGCTCTAACGCGCGGCACGGGACCTACCTTCGGTCCATGTGCCTCCTGGTGCTGGCCTACCATGCACACCCGCGGTACCCGTTCATCCTGGCGAGCAATCGCGATGAGTTCCTCGACCGACCTACGCGGCCGGCAGCGTTCTGGCCGGAACCCAAGGGCTTGCTCGCCGGTAGGGACGCCCGCGCAGGCGGAACCTGGCTGGGCATCACCACGAACGGACGTTTCGCAGTGCTCACGAACCATCGCGATGCGCGCAAGACCCCTGTCCATGGCCGCTCGCGCGGGTTGTTGACCCTCGATGCCTTGAACGGATCACCGTTCGATGTGGATGCCCGTTACGATGGCTACAACCTGATCCACGGCACGATCGACCGACTTCGCTACCGCAACAACGTGGGGCCGGTGGATGTGGAGCTCCCGCCGGGGATCCACGCATTGAGCAATGCGGTCTTGAACACCCCGTGGCCGAAGACCGAACGCGCACGATCCGCGTTCGAACGTGCGGTCGACGGCCCGGAGCCGCGCATGGACGACCTGTTCGCGCTCCTGAACGATACCGCGACCGCCGCCGATGCGGAGTTGCCCGACACCGGCATCGGGCTGGATCGGGAACGCGCGTTGAGCGCGATCAAGATCGTTACACCCACCTATGGCACACGGTGCTCCACCGTGATCATGGTACGTGACGACGGTCGTACCCGCTTCGAGGAACGCGACCATTCCTCCGGCCACATCGCCCGCTTCTCGTTCGAACCGGGGGTCGCCTCCTTCGCGTGAAACTTCCGCGCTCGTTCCCGCGTTCAACCCCCACTGGCCCCATCGTTGGGCCGACGGAACACCTGATCACAGAAGGCATGACGCCACCGTGCAGAAAAAGCCTTTGTCCGCGCCCGTAAGCCCGGAGGTCAGGATACAAGGAAGCGCGCCCCGTAAGGCGCGCTTCTTCCTTTTGAGGACCGGATGGATCGCACGATGCATTTGCTTCGTGGCGTGCCCGCCCGTTTCGCCGATCTGATCCTGCCCCTGGCCGTGCCGGGCACCTTTACCTACGGCCTGCCCGAAGGGAACGAAGGCGCCGTGGACATCGGCTCCAGGGTCATGGTGTCCTTCGGCAGAGGCCGGAGGCTCTATACCGGCATCGTGCGCCGCGTGCACGACGAAGCGCCCGTGGGGCGCGAACCCCGCGAGATCCTCTCCGTGCTCGACGGCGGCCCGGTCGTGCTCCAGCAGCAACTGGAACTTTGGGACCGGATCGCCGAGCACTACCTCTGCACCCTGGGCGAAGTGATGCTTGCCGCACTTCCGGGCCAGCTCGTGCTGAGCAGCGAAACACGCTTGATGGCCGGGGTGCAACACGCCGCAGACCTGGCGTCGTTGGGCCGCGAGGCAGCCGTACTGGATGCACTTGCGGAGCGCGAAGTGCTCACGTTATCGCAAGCCGCGGAGCTTCTGGGCGTGAAGGACCCCATGCCCATGGTGAACCGGATGCTCGCCGCAGGGACGATCATGCTGTCCGAAGCGGTGCGCGAAACGTACAAGGAACGCACCTCGGAACAGGTGCGACTTGCCCAGGGCCTGGCGGAAGAGAACGCACTGCACGCGCTCTTCGATCGCCTCGAAAAGGCGCCGAAGCAGCTGGCATTGCTCATGAAGTACGTGGAACTGAGCCGTTGCCTTTCTTCCCGCCCCGTACCTGTTGAACGGAACGCCTTGCTGCGTGCGGCAAGTTCCGCACCGGCGGCATTGAGACCGTTGATCGCGAAAGGGATCCTCGAGGTGTTCCCATCACCCGCCGTACCGGTCGCTCCCTCCGGCGGTGGTGCACCCGTGGAATTGACGCCGGCCCAGGCCGCCGCCTTGACCGGATTGAAGACCGCCTTCACCACGCATGCCGTGGTCTTGCTGCAGGGCGTCACGTCGAGCGGCAAGACCGAGTTGTACGTGAAGCTCATCGCCGAGGCGTTGGAACGCCGGCAGCGCGCCCTGTACCTGCTTCCCGAGATCGCACTGACCACGCAGGTCATCAGCCGCTTGAAGGCGCGGTTCGGCGATCGCGTGGCCGTGTACCATTCGCGTTTGAACGATCGCGAACGCACGGAGCTCTGGTTGCGCATGGTGCGGCGCGACACCGCACCGCCGATCGTGGTGGGCGCGCGTTCGGCCCTGTTCCTGCCGTTCCACGACCTGGGGCTCGTGATCGTGGACGAGGAGCACGACCCCAGCTACAAGCAACAGGACCCCGCTCCTCGATACCAGGCACGCGACATGGCCATCGTTCTGGCGCGCTCGTTCGGAGCCCATACCCTCCTGGGTTCCGCCACGCCCGGCATGGAAAGCCTGTTCAACGCGCACGCCGGGAAATACGCGCTGGTACACCTGCTCACACGCTACGCCGATGCACCCTTGCCCAAGGTGGAACCGATCGACCTGCGCGATGCGTACCGCAGGAAGAAGATGAAGGGCCACCTCTCGCAGCAATTGGTGGATGCGGTGCAACAGGCCATCACAAGAAAGCAGCAGGTGATCCTCTTCCAGAACCGCCGCGGATATACGCCGTTGTGGCAATGCGAGACGTGCGCATGGATACCTGCATGCGAGCATTGCGATGCGGGATTGACCTACCACAAGTCCGAGCACGGGCTGCGCTGCCACTATTGCGGCCGCTCCTATGCCCCGCCCACGGAGTGCCGTTCGTGCGGAGGCCGCCGATTGCGCATGCTGGGGTTCGGTACCGAGCGCATCGAGGAAGAGCTGCAACTCACCTTCCCGGATGCGCGGATCGCACGCATGGACCAGGACACCACAAGGGGCAAGCTCGCGTTCGAACGCATCCTGGCCCGTTTCGGCGAGGGCGGCATCGATATCCTGGTGGGCACGCAGATGGTGACCAAGGGCCTCGACTTCGATTCCGTGAGCGTGGTAGGGGTGCTGAACGCGGACCAGTTGATGCGTCACCCGGATCCCCGTGCCCACGAACGCGCTTTCCAGCTCATGGCCCAGGTGGCGGGGCGATCCGGTCGGGGCCGCGACCCGGGCACCGTGTACATCCAGGCCCAGGACGTGCACCATCCGGTGATCGCACTGGTGGCCGCGCACGATGTGGAGGGGTTCTACCTGCGCGAAGCGGAACACCGCAAGG
>CAZFAW010000311.1:0-3705 GCA_964517015.1 uncultured Chryseobacterium sp. | reverse complement strand
CGTCGCCGTCCCAATTCCAGCGCCGAAACGATCGTGATCGCCTTGGCTTCCTTGATCCCTTCCACCTTCATCAGTTCCAGTACACCCAGGCGCCCCAATCGAGCCAGGTCGCCATCCACGGATCGGAGGATCATTTTGGCCAGATCGAGCGCGTTGTGCTTGGTTGTGCCGGTGCGGATGAGGATGGCGACGAGTTCCGCGTCGCTCAGGGCCGCCGGGCCTTTCTCCAGGAGTTTCTCCCTGGGCCGGTCGTCTCGCGCCCAATCCCGTATGGTGAGGCGTTCACGAATTGGATCCTCTCCCTGGCCCATGTGGGGGTGAAAATAGGACAGGCCCTTGCCGGGCCTGTCCTTGGGTGTTCCCTAGGGGATCACTTCAATTTGTTCACATGCTTGGCCAGGCTCGATTTGAGGTTGGCCGCCTTGTTCTTGTGGATCACGTTGCGCTTTGCCAGTTTGTCCAGCATAGCGGTAACCTCGGGGAGCTTCTCGGAAGCCTCCTTCTTGGACGTGGTCGCGCGAAGGCTGCGGACCGCATTACGCGTGGTCTTGTGCTGGTAGCTGTTGCGGGCGTTCCGGGTACCGGTCTGGCGAACGCGCTTCAACGCGGATTTGTGATTGGCCATGGATGCGTGCGAAAGGGCCGCGAATATAGGCAGCCGCCCCGGCCCGGCAAGGCGGTCCGAAAGGAAAAGGCCCCGTTACCGGGGCCTCTCCGTCCACGTTCCTTGTACGGTCAATAGGCGTTGGGGTCGTGCCCGAACATGTTCGTCACGGTCTTCACCACGATCTTGAGGTCCAGGAAGAAACTCCAGTTCTCCAGGTACCAAACATCCAGTTCCACCCGCTTCTCCATGATCTCCGGCGTCCGGGTCTCACCCCGGTAGCCGTTCACCTGGGCCCAACCGGTGATGCCGGGGCGCACGAAATGGCGCACCATGTACTTGTCAATGATGTCCGCGAACTGGTCATTGAGGCGCAAGGGGTGCGGACGCGGCCCGACCACGCTCATATGACCAACCAGCACGTTCCAGAACTGCGGCATTTCGTCGAGGTTGGTCTTGCGCAGGATCCGGCCGATGGCGGTCACCCGGGGGTCGTTCTTCGTGGCTTGTTTGGTATCGGCCTCCTTGTTCATGCGCATGCTGCGGAACTTCCAACAGACGAATTCCTTGTTGTCCCTGCCCAGGCGGATCTGCTTGAAGAACACCGGACCGCGCGAGGAGAGTTTGATGAGGAGCGCCAGGATGGGGAACAACCAGCTGAAGACCAGCGTGATGACCAGGAGGCTGAACACGATGTCGAAGGCGCGCTTCACCCGACGATTCGAGGGCAGGTCCAGCGGTTCAGCGCGAAGCTTGCTCACCGGAACGCTCCCGTGGAATTCCAACGCGCTGGTCTGCACCACCGGAATGAAGCTGTCTGCGGAAGGAATGACCCGGAAGCGGATCGTGTTCCGCTCGCAGAATTCCATCAGTTCGGTGATATCCGCACGGCGGGTGCCGGGCAACGCGCAATACACGATATCGATGCGGTTTTGCAAGGCGAACAGCTTCGCCGCTTCCACATCGCCTGTGCGGCGGCCCGACAGGTCGTTGGCGAAAGGAGCATCGGAGAACAATCCGCGGAAACGGTAGCCCCGCACGGTCTGGTCTTCGCAATACTGGATGATCTCCTCCGCTGCGGGTCCTTCACCGACGATGATCAGATCCTTCACCGTGGTGAGCGGCTCAAGGGTCAGGACCTTGTTCAGGCCCGACTGCACGTTCTGAAGGGAGAGTTTCCCGTTCTTCAGCGCACTGGCCAGGTCCGCACGTTGGTCCGCCACCGCTGAAACGCGGTCAGCGAAGAGGCTTTGAAGGGTCAGGCGACGCTTGTTGTGTACCGATTGTTCCACGCTGGATGGTGTTCTGTCCGCCCAAGGGTGCCTGAAGAGTGGGTCAAATGTAGGCCCGTGGGTACCCTTAGTCAAGCTTTGGTCGAAACTTTTCGGCGTTTCGTCGACAATTTTCAGACCAATGTCCCTTCAGACGTGCTTCCGGCACCTCGTCACTCGTAGGATCACCGGGGCCGACCCTCCTTCAGCCAGGCCCTCAGGAACAGGAGCACGAAACGGGTATTGGTGAACAAATAGCGCTTCCATAGGCGACCGGGTTCCAGCCAAAGCCGGTACAACCACTCCAGGCTCAAGTCCCGCATCCACTTCGGAGCGCGGGTGTCTTCGCCCGCATATAGCAGGAAGGCACCACCCAACCCGATCATAACGGCGTTCACACGGCCTTTCATCGCGGCCATCCACTTTTCCTGCTTGGGGCACCCCAATGAAACCATGACCACATGGGCTCCGGAGCGATCGATCTCTTGTGCGGTCTCCACCATCTCCTGTTCGGTCGCCGCCCGATAGGGCGGCGAGCAGGTACCCACCAGGCGAAGAGCGGGGTGTTCGTTCCGGATCCGCTCGGCGATCCGGTCCAGGGTGGCCCGACGCCCTCCGTGCAGGTACACGGACAGCCCACGTTCCTCCGCCGCACGGAGCAACGAAGGCATGAGGTCGTTGCCAGCAACGCGCTCCTGAGCGATCCGATGGAAGAAGGCCACGCTCTTGACCACGGGCATCCCATCGGCCGTGGCCATGTCCGCACCGTTCACCACGGCGGCAAAAGCAGGGTCGTCGTGTGCTTCCACCGTCATGTGTGCGTTCACGCAACACACATAGGAGGAGCGATGCGCTGTACCCCATTGGCAAATGCGATCAACCAGATCACCGTAGCTGCCCAGTGTGATGTCCACCCCGAGTACGGGTCGGCGGGGCAGAATGCGCTGTTGCGCCTCGATCATCGGGTGTTCTGCAATTGCCGCACGTCTTTCAGGGTGTGGGCCTTGATCCGTTCACTGCCGTTCCTGTACCACGCCACGATCCCTTTCACACCTGCGGCCATGCCGTAGGGAGGAGCTCCGAACGCTTCGATCGTCCTGTCCATGGGCGTCACGTAGTCACGGGTCATGCTCCGGAACCTGCCGGTGGTGATGGGGAAAGGCACGTGAAGCACTTTGAGCGCATCGCCCACGAGGGCGACGCCTTTGATGATCCACGCAGGAATGAAACGAACAGGCCTACCGACGAGTTCTCGGGAAATGGCATCGACCCAGACCTTCAGATCGAAAGGGGGATCCCCTACATAGAACACCTTCCCGTCCACCTGATGGCGGGGGGCCTGCAGCATGCGATCGATCTGCCAGACCACGTTCCCCACGTAACCGTAACTACGGATCACCGGCTGTCTCGTGGGATGGAAGTACAGCCCCATGCGCATGATGCGGAACATCACGTCGCGATAACGCAGGCTCCAGGGGCCCCAGATGGTCGTGGGGCGGATGATCGTCCATGCGAACGGCAATCCGGCTTCGCGTGTGGCCACTTCGGTCAGACGCTTCGTTTCGCCGTAGAGGGTGAACGGCCTGTAGTCCTGATCGTGGCGGGGTTGGTACCCGGCTTCGCAAACGAACTGTGTGCTCGTTACGATCACATGTTCCACGGAAGGCACTTCTTTCAACGCGGCCAGGAAACGACGCGTGCCTTCATGGTTCTGGATGTAGGCATCCATGTCGTCCTTCTCGTCCGTATCGGCACGGGCGGCAAGATGCACCACATGGGTGGGGCGGAATTCCGCGAGCAGAGCGCGCGTGGCGGTCACGTCCATGATGT
>CAZFAW010000310.1:0-3737 GCA_964517015.1 uncultured Chryseobacterium sp. | reverse complement strand
GATCATCAGCACGGGTGCCAGCGCGAAATGGCTGGGGCTTCCCAATGAAACCCGGTTGCGCGACCTGGGCGGTGGCGTGACCGCGTGCGCCGTGTGCGACGGGTTCTTCTTCCGCGGACAAACGGTGGCCCTGGTGGGTGCCGGCGATACCGCGGCCGAGGAAGCGACCTACCTGGCCAAGTTGTGCCCCAAAGTGTACATGCTGGTGCGCAGCGACAGGTTCCGCGCGAGCAAGGCCATGGTGCACCGTGTGGAGAACACGCCCCGGATCGAGGTGCTCTTCAATACCGAAGTGAAGGACGTACTGGGCGAGCAAGCCGTGGAAGGGCTGATCGTGCGCAACAACATCAGCGGCGCGGAGCGTACGCTCGATGTCACCGGCCTTTTCGTGGCCATCGGGCACAAACCGGCAACCGACCTGTTCAAGGGCTGGCTGGACATGGACGAATCAGGCTATCTGCTGCACGCACCGGACAGCACCCGCACCAAGGTGCCGGGCGTGTTCGTGGCCGGTGATGCCGCGGACAAGGTGTACCGACAGGCCGTCACCTCGGCAGGCACCGGTTGCATGGCGGCACTCGACGCCGAGCGCTGGCTCGCCACGCAGGGCATCCATTGATCAGGGCACGATCCGCCAGTCGCTCATGGCGAGATGGAAGCGCACGAGTTCGCGCTTCTTGAAAGGGATGTCCCAATCACCTTCGTACTGGACGAGCGTGGGCACCAGCTCGCCGTCCACTTCGGTATTGTCGACGTGGATGGTGATGTCGAAATCGAGGAAGAGCGATGCATGCGCGATCCGATACTGGCGCGCGATCACGTTCATGTTCCCATCGTCGAACCACGTGGTCATTCGCTTGATCACCGTATCGTCCTCGCGAGCGGGGCGTCCGTCCACGCTGTCCCGGGCCACCGCCGTGAACACCCAGCAGCTGTGGTCGCGCAGGTAGTCGCTGTCCAGGGTGTAGTCGTAGTAAGGCACCATGGAGGGGTCGAAGATGTCCAGCTTGTCTCCGATGAACGGCACGCTGGCGATCTCCTGCCCGGGGTTGAACATGAACTTCTTCAGTTCGCTCTTGTACTTCTCGAAGCGCGATGAGCGATCGAGCGCGAGGGTCCGGTCGCTCACGCGGTTGCTGGCCGCGTACGGTCCCTTCGGGAAGAAGACATCGTCGTACATCTCGGCGGTGAGGTAACGCATGTCGCCATCGTGCTCACGTAACCGACCGCTCTCCTTCACGCTATCGAGCACCAGTTCCGCCGTGCGGCCGTCGCGCACCAGATGGGCTTCCCGGTACAGGGACGCGGTCTCCTTCTCGTCCTTGTTCCGCACCCGCAACCCGCTTTTCAACGCATGCGGGTGGTAGCGCGTGTTCAGGAAGGCGTGGTAGAAGGAGGTATCCTCCATCACCTGGGCCATGAAGCCTTCCAGATCGAAGCCCTCGGCCTGCCGGTGCACCACGAACTCGGCCAGCTGGATGTGCTTGATCACATCTTCCTGCGCACGCACATGGCACGAAAACGCGAGCATCAGAAGCAGGCCGCGCGTCCTCATGGGAACGTCAATGCTGGCGCGTGGGCCCCAGGCTGCTGTACAATTCATACTTCTTCTTCACATACAAGAGGAACTCGTACTGCGTGAAGCCCTTGATCATGGCATCGGGCACGCTGCAGAAATCGATGAAGTCGTCGAAGGCTTCGTCGCTCAGATTGATGATGTCGTATTGGACGTACTTCTGGAGCAGTTCCCGCAACAAGGCACGTTTGCGGTCCTCGTTCTGCAGTTGGGCCACAAGGCGCTTGCTGCGTTCGCGGCGGCTGAATTCCTGGTAAAGGAAGGTGATGGGGCTCTGGAGGGCGTCCACCCCGCTGAGCTGGTAGTCGTGCTCGTTGTACCCGAGGCTGGCGATGTCCTTTTGGATCTCCTTCAACTTGCGTTGGGGCAGCACCTCCACCTCGCGCAGTTCATAGTGCAATTCACGGAGCCTGACGTTCACCACGTATTCCGCACGCGGCGTACTGTCGGCCACGCAGATGGCCAGGGTGCGCAGACCGGCCGCACCGAACATGATCGTATCGGTGCGCAGGGCTTGAATGCGATAGGTGCCATCGCTGTTGCCGAACACCCCGGTACGCGTGCGCTTGTTCACCACCATGAGCCCGTAGAAGGACTTTTCCTTCGCCTCGCTGGATACGGTACCGCGAAGGACGATCGTGTCCTGGGCCTGCAGGCCCGGTAGAAGGAGGAACGGCACGAGCAGGAGGTGGAGGCGCATGGCGGCTGCCGCAAAGGAACGGGGAGCACCGGCAATTCGTGTTCCGTTCACACACCTTCATCAATAGGCGAAGGGCCCCGCCACTTGCGTGGGGAGCCCTTCATGAAGACCTGTGCATCCGTAAGCCGGGTTCTGTTCCACGGCCCGACGCGTCGGGCCGCTTGTCCGTCATTTGTCTGGTCCCACCGTCGCCGATGGGATCGATCGACCTACCCGCCAGGACCGGGCGAGCAACCCTTCACCCCGACGAGGTCGGGGATCCCTGGCCTATTTGGTCTTTCAGCCCGCGGGGTTTACCGTGCCGTTCCGTTCGCACGGAACGCGGTGGGCTCTTACCCCACCGTTTCACCCTTGCCCTGCGGCCTTCACCGCAGGGCGGTCTGTTCTCTGTGGCACTGTCCGTGGCCCGGCCATCGCTGGCGGGGTCCCTTCCCGTTAGGAAGCGCGGTGCGCTGTGCTGTCCGGACTTTCCTCCCCCCGGAAGGATCCGGGGAGCGACGGAGCGATGCACAGGATGTCAAGGAACCGGTCGATCGCCGTCCGAGCACCGGATCGGCGCTGGGCAAAGATGGTTCAATGGCGCAGGATGGTGACCTCCGTGGCGCCATACCCGTACTTCCGTGGGTTCGCGTCCTCGAAGCGAACACCGTCGTAGTACGACAACACGTTCCGAACCTCGTCGCGCAATCGTCCCTCGCCCACGCCGTGGATCACGATCAAGGTGCGCTTGCGCTCCCGGATCGCGGTATTCAACATGCGTTCGAAGTACCGCAACTGAACATCGAGCTTCTCCCCGTCGGCAAGGTGCCGCTCGTCGTCCACGATCTCGTGCAGGTGAAGGTCGATCTCCATCACGCCGTCGTCCGCACGTCGCTCTCCCTGCTTCGCCTTGCGCAAGGAGCCGCTCTTCTTACGGTCGCGTTGCATACGGTCGTCCATCAGGTCGTTGGCGGCCACACTATGCACCTGCTGGTCCGTAACGCGGTACACGAGATGGTCCGCTCCCTCGTTCGCCGGCACCAACCGCGCCAGCGGGTATTCGATCTCGAAGCCTTCGTCGGTCCGCACCAACGCACGGTCACGGCCCGACAGGCGAAGCACGACCCCGCCGCCGGTCTCGTTCAGGAAACTCACTTTCCCTCCCACCTTTATGGTCGGTACGCCCATTCACCGCCAAATTTACGGGCCCATGGAAAGGACGGTCGTAGCGCTCGGTTTGATGGCCCTGGCGGCCGGGATATCGGGGCAAACCGGTTTCGTACCCTGCATGCCGTTCGGCGGGCAGACCGCTGTGGACGCCCTGTTCGAACGCGAGTTGCTGTTCCCGGAGGATGCGTTGAACGAAGGCGTGGATGGTGTCTCGACCTTGATCTTCATCGTTGATGCGGACGGGGCCGTGCGCGACCTGCGGATCTGGCAGCCCTTGAGCCCTTCGTGCGATGCCGAAGCCTTGCGGTTGGC
>CAZFAW010000309.1:0-3756 GCA_964517015.1 uncultured Chryseobacterium sp. | reverse complement strand
AACGCCAAGCGCCGCGAAGGGCTGCAGCTGCTCATCGACAGCACGGACAACATGAGCTGCGTGGGTGCCTGGCCCGATTGCCGCGAGGTGGTGCGTCACGTCGCGGAGACCACGCCCGATGTGGTGCTCATGGACATCGATATGCCCCACGTGGATGGCATCGAAGGCGTTACGCTGATCCGCAGGCAATTCAAGGACGTGAAGATCCTGATGCAGACCGTTCTGGAGGACAACGCCAGGATATTCGCCGCGATCCTCGCTGGCGCCGACGGCTACCTGCTGAAGCAGACCTCGCCGGTGAAGCTCCTCGAAGGCATCGTCGAAGTGACCCACGGCGGCGCGCCCATGACGCCCGTGATCGCCGCCAAGGTGCTCAAGCTCTTCGCTCAGCGCAGCACCATCAAGAACACCGACTTCCAACTGACCGAACGCGAGGTGGAGATCCTCAAGCTGCTGGTGGACGGTTTCAGCTACAAGATGATCGCTGCGCAATGCGGCATCAGCTATGCCACAGTGAACACGCACGTGAGCCACATCTACGAGAAGCTGCAAGTGAAGGGCGTGGCCAGCGCCGTGAGCCTGGCGGTACGGGAGGGCTTGGTGTGAGGGGACCAATGCAGTGAACCGCAACAACGTCACGACGCGACGGTTTCGCAACGTATTCAGCGTTTCGTGGCGTTTTCGTTGCGTCGCAGTGCGCAACGGTGGAAATTCCGGCCCCTACTTTCGCGCTATGCTCCATCCGCGTTCCCTCGTCGCCCTTGCGATGTTCATTGCCTTCAACGTTCCCGCTCAGGACTCTCCTCGTTATGGGAGAGACAAGTTCCGCCAGCTCGACCAGGAACTGCCTACGCCAAACGAACAGCGGACGGCGAGCGGAGCCCCCGGCCATGCCTACTGGCAGATGAAGGCCGACTACGACATCCATGTGGAGGTGACCGAACCATTGGCCAGCGAAGGCGTGCTCCCCAAACTCACCGGCCACGAGACCATCACCTACCACAACCAATCGCCGGACAAGTTGGAGTACCTCTGGCTCCAGCTCGATCAGAACATCTTCGAGCCGAACAGCGACGCCAACACCACGCGAACCGGGACCATCCCGGACAGCGTGAACCTGGACCAGGTGAACAAGTGGGTGCACCCCTTCGATGGCGGGTACAAGATCACCGGTGTCACTGGTGCCAATGGCGTCATCCTGAAGTACACCATCAACAAGACGATGATGCGTGTGGACCTGCCGAAGCCGCTCGAACCTGGGGCCACCTTCAGCTTCAAGGTGAACTGGTGGAACTGGATCAACGATCGCTTCAAATGGGGCGGTCGCGGCGGCTACGAGTACTTCCCCGAAGAGGACAACTACATCTTCACCATCGCACAGTTCTACCCGCGCATGTGCGCCTATATGGACTACAGTGGCTGGCAGCACAAGCAGTTCCTCGGTGCCGGCGAGTTCACGCTCGACTTCGGCGACTACACCCTGAGCATTACCGTGCCCGCCGATCATGCCGTGGCTGCGACGGGCGTGCTGCAGAACGAAAGTGCCGTGCTCACCGGTGAACAGCGCTCACGCCTCGCGAAGGCACGCGCCGCCACCGAGCCGGTTTTCGTGATCACCGAGGACGAGGCGAAGAAGAACGAAGCGAAAAGCGCGGATGAGAAGAAGAAGCTCGGCAAGAAGACCTGGACCTACAAAGCGCAAAATGTGCGCGATGTAGCCTTCGCGTGCAGCCGCAAGTTCATCTGGGACGGTATGAACCAGCCGGTGAAGACCAACAATGTGCTCTGCATGTCCTTCTACCCCAAGGAAGGTAACCCGCTATGGAGCCAGTACAGCACCAAGGTGGTGGCGCACACCATCAAGACCTACAGCAAGTTCACGGCGGACTACATCTATCCCGTGGCGCAGAGCATCCATACCGACCGCATCGGCATGGAGTACCCTATGATCTGCTTCAACGGCGGGCGCCCGGAGAAGGACGGCACCTACAGCGAGCGCACCAAGTATGGCATGATCGGCGTGATCACGCACGAGGTGGGGCACAACTTCTTCCCCATGATCATCAACTCCGACGAGCGCCAGTGGACCTGGATGGACGAGGGCCTCAACACCTTCGTGCAATACCTCACCGAGCAGGAGTGGGACAAGGACTACCCCAGCTGGCGCGGCAAGCCACGCAACATCGTGGACTACATGAAAGGTGAACCGAACGCAGCGCCGGATAAGGTGAAAGCGCGCATCGAGCCCATCATGACCAACAGCGAGAGCATCACGCAGTTCGGCAACAACGCCTATGGCAAACCGGCCACCGCGCTGAACATCCTGCGTGAGACGGTGATGGGCCGAGAGCTCTTCGACCACGCATTCAAGACCTATTGCGATCGTTGGAAGTTCAAACACCCCACACCGGCCGACTTCTTCCGCACCATGGAGGATGCCAGCGGCGTGGACCTCGACTGGTTCTGGCGCGGCTGGTTCTACACCACCGACCACGTGGACATCGAGCTGGCCAACCTTCGCTACAAGCGCATGGACCCGCGCGACCCGCTGCTCGCCGAGAAGCTCAAGCGTGAGGACAAGTCGCGCGAAGTGCCCGACCTCAGCCGCCAGCGCAACATCGACGCGAAGCTCGACTTCGTGGTGGACCGCGATCCTGCCACGCGTGACTTCTACAACAGCTACGACCCGCTCACGGCCACCGAGCGCGACATGGCCGCGTATGAGAAGTGGAAGAAGGGTCTTAAGCCCGAGGATCTCGCGCTGCTCAACGAGGAGATCCACCTCTACGAGCTCTCGTTCAAGAACATCGGCGGGCTGGTGATGCCGCTGATCCTGGAGTGGGAATATACCGATGGCACCAAGGAAGTGGAGCGCATCCCCGCGGAGATCTGGCGCATCAGCGACGACATCTCCAAGGTCTTCGTGAAGCGCAAGGAGGTCGCACGCGTCACCCTCGACCCCTTCCTGGAGACCGCCGACTGTGACCTCAACAACAACAGCTGGCCGCCGCGCATGGTGCCCACGCGCTTCGATGTGTTCAAGGAGCAGCAATGGCGCCAGCCGAACCCCATGCAGCAGGAAAGGAACCGGATCACGGGTGGGGAGATGAAGGGGAAGTAGGATCAGATGATCGGGCGATCAGATGATCAGAACATGGAATGCCTTGATTCCGTCAAGGTACTCGCGCTCATCATCTGATCCTCTGATCATCTCATTATCTGATCGATGGGTTGGGCGTGCCCCCTCGCACCCTTCGACTCCGCCCTGCTCCGCTCAGGGCCCTCGGTGTCGCGTGCTCCGCTGTAGCCGTCTTGTCAGGGACAGCGGCTGCGGCACTGCGGGGTCTGCTCGTTCCTCGCAGCCTCCTCGTTGCTCGCATCCGCAAGGCCCTGCCGGCGCCGGGCTGCCGCTTCGCCCGCTCACGCGGGCATACGATTCGACCCTGACCGGCGTTGATGACCCATGCTCCGATGGTTCAATTTCGTCGCCGTCGTTCTTTTCGCTTTCACGGTCTGGATAGCTTGGCGCTCACACCCTTGGGTTAAAGGCGCATTCGCCCTTCCTGTTATGCTGTTCATTTCCATCCTTGTCGGCACCTCCGGTGTAGCGCTTTGGCCCACAGGAATGAGCTATTCCCGCAGTTGGGTCAAGGTACTACCACAGGTCACATTGCTCCTTTGCATGACCTTCGTTCTGAGGCAATTAGCAGCCACCTATACCACCTGGGAGCGATGAGTTCCCTCGTACCTTGCTTG
>CAZFAW010000308.1:0-3777 GCA_964517015.1 uncultured Chryseobacterium sp. | reverse complement strand
CGGCCTCGATCATCTCGCGCAGCAGGTCGTTCCCTTCGCGAGTGCGCTCGCCCACACCGGCGAACACGCTGTAGCCGCTATGGCCCTTGGCGATGTTGTTGATCAGCTCCTGGATCAGCACGGTCTTGCCCACACCTGCACCGCCGAACAGACCGATCTTGCCACCCTTGGCGTACGGCTCGATCAGGTCGATCACCTTGATCCCGGTGAACAGCACCTCGGTGCTGGTGCTGAGGTCTTCGAACTTGGGCGCCTCGCGGTGGATGGGGTAGCTCTTGCCGGTGCTCACCTCGCCGATCCCATCGATGGCATTGCCGGTCACGTTGAAGAGGCGGCCTTTGATCGCCTCGCCCACGGGCATGGCGATCGGGCCTCCGGTGTTCACCACTTCGGTGTCGCGACGCAAGCCGTCGGTGCTGTCCATGGCCACGGCGCGCACGGTGTCTTCGCCGATCAGCTGCTGGGTCTCCAGCACCAGGGTGGTGCCGTCCGGACGGCTCACGTGGAGGCTGTCGTAGATGTTCGGGAGGTTCGCGCCTTCGAAGCGCACGTCGACCACGGGTCCGATGACCTGGATGACTTTGCCGGTCTGCTTGGCCATTGCTGAGGTTCAGAGGGGTAGGACCCCGATTTGCGGCCGCGAAAGTAGGTGGATCGGCAATACGCAGCGGTGCTGTGGATAAGTGAGGGCGAAGGGAAGCGCTCCCCTGTGGCGTGCTCGGCTGCGACAGGCACCTTTGTGGCGCCCGGGTCCGTTCGTCCCGACCATGAAAGTCCATACCGATCTCGCCGATTTCCATGGGGTCCAACGTCCCGTGCTCACCACCGGTACGTTCGATGGGGTGCACCTGGGGCACCGGCGGATCCTGGAGCGCCTGACCACGATCGCCCGGAAGGAGGAGGGGGAGAGCGTGCTCTTCACCTTCCATCCGCACCCGCGCATGGTGCTCTTCCCGCACGACAACGACTTGAAGCTGCTTACCACGCAGAAGGAGAAGATCGCCCTGCTGGAGGATGCCGGTATCGACCACCTGCTCATCATCCCGTTCAGCCGCACCTTCAGTCGCATGAAGGCACTGGAATATGTGCGCGATGTGCTGGTGGGCGTGCTGAACGTGCATGCCGTGGTGATCGGATACGACCATCGCTTCGGGCGCAACCGCGAGGGCGATCTGGCCCTGCTGCGGCAGTTGGGCGAGGCGTACGACTTCGCCGTGGAGGAGATCCCGGCGGAAGTGATCGATCACGTGAAGGTGAGCAGTACCAAGGTGCGCGAGGCCTTGTTGCGGGGTGAGGTCCATCTGGCGAACGACCTGCTGGGCTACCGCTACGCCATGACCGGCGTGGTGGTGAAGGGCGATCAACTGGGCCGGACACTGGGATTCCCCACGGCCAATATCGCCCTGGTCGATCCGTTCAAGCTGGTGCCGGGCGACGGCGTGTACGCGGTTTCCGTCAACCTGCGGAACGAGGTCTACGGCGGCATGATGAGCATCGGCGTACGGCCCACCATCACCAACAGCGGGGAACGCACCTTGGAAGTGAACCTGTTCGGCCTGGATCGTGACATCTACGGCGAGATGTTGACCGTGCACCTGCACGGGTGGATCCGAGGCCAACAACGCTTCGATGGGCTGGACGGGCTTACGCGGGCCATGCATCAGGACAAGGACGCCGCGCTCAAGATCCTTTCCGCGAAATGAGACCTGCCGCCCTGTTCCTCGCTGCGGTCGTTCCGGTCCTCTGCACCGCACAGCCGCTCCCGGCCACCGCGCTCGATTCGGTGCGCACCTATCGAAGCCTGGAGAGCGCGTTGAAGGAACCGGACCGTGTGTACCGCCTCGACCTGTCGCACCAACGCTTGAAAGAGGTGCCTGAGGACGTGCGGAAATTCCCGCACCTCAACGCGCTCGACCTGAGCCGCAACAAGCTGCGCACCCTTCCGGAATGGCTGGGCGCGGCCACGGACCTCCAGGAATTGCGCGTGTCGCGCAACAAGCTCTCCGAGTTCCCGCAGGTGATCTGCGGCTTCGTTCATTTGAAACGGCTGGACCTGAGCCGCAACGCATTGCAAGGCCTGCCCGAATGCATGGGGAACCTGGCCGAGCTGATCTCGTTGGATCTCTGGAGCAACGACCTGGCGGTGTTCCCGCCAGAGCTAGAAGGCATGAAGGCCCTGCGCTTCCTGGACCTGCGTGTGATCCAGTTCAGCGCGGAGGAGATGGAACGGATCAAGGACCTGCTTCCCTGGGCCGCGATCCATTTCAGCCAGCCGTGCAATTGCGGCGAAACGCCCTAGCCCCGCGTTCCTTCGCAGCATGGCTCCCGCACCGATCACGGCACTGGAGTGGACCGCCGTGGTGCTGAACCTCGCGTTCACCGTGGGCATCGCGTGGGAGAAGCGATGGGGATGGGTGCCGGGGTTCTTCGCCTCGTTGATCGGGGTGGGTCTGTATGCCGTGCAGCACACGTGGGCTCTCGCCCTGCTCAATGCATACTACGCCGCCATGGCCGTTTACGGCTACCGCAGCTGGGGGCGGGGCGGGTCCGCGCTTCCGGTGCATGAGCGAGGCCTTCGCTTCCATGCGATCGTGCTGATCGGCTGCACGCTCGGAACGCTCGGGCTCGCCTCGGTGCTCGGCGGCGAATTGAACGGACGCTTCCCGCAACTGGATGCCTATATCAGTGTGTTCAGCCTCGCGGCCACGTGGATGATGGCGCGCAAGGTGCTGGAGAACTGGTTGTATTGGATGGTGGGCGATGCGGTGGCCGTGTACTTGAATTGGCGCATCGGGTACGACGCGTACGCCCTGCTCAACATCGCCTACATCGGCCTGAGCGTGGCCGGTTCCATGCGATGGAGCAGGGCGTACCGTGCGGAACGGGCCGGTCGCTAGGGCTTTACGAAGGCCCCGCTGCGAACACCGTCCTTCCATCGCAATTGCACCACGTAGGTGCCCGCCGCCAGGGTGCGTACGTCGAGGCGCACTTCGCGTGCAGCCGGCACCGCCGAAACCACTTCACGGCCATCGGCATCGATCACGCGCACGGTGCCGCCGAGCGGTGGTGCCGGGAGGGTGAGCAGCACCTGTTCCGGAGCGGGATTGGGTGCAAGGATCAACGGTGCCGCGGGATCGTTCTCTTCGACCGAAGCCATCAGGTCGGTGTACCCGATGAAGGGTACCGAAAGTCCCGCGTTGCCCGCGAAAGCCCCGCCCATCACCAATGTTCCATCGGCCGTGGCCAGTGCCGCGACGGCACCATCGGTCAGTGCCCATGGGGTGAAGAGGTCCGGCGCGCCGAGCCACTCCATCACACCGGCACCGCTCACCATCGTTCCGTAGTAGGTGAACGCACCGCCCAGGAACAACTGCCCGTTCGTATCAATGAGCGTACGCACCGAACAGCCGCCGCCCAACACGTCCAGGTAGGCGCCGGAGCCGGGCATCTGGAGTTCCCAGGTGACCGCACCGGAAGCAAGCCTCGCCAGGCCGAAGGTGGCGGTCGTGTCCACGCGGGCATCGCCACCGGCGAAAAGGGCACCGTTGAAGAGGTGCAGGTCGTACACCGGGGCATCGAGCCCGTCGCCCAACTGTGTCCACGCGCCGCCGATGTACTGCGCCACGTGCGCGGCTGTCGGCCCCCCGCCGCTGCCGATGTGTGTGAACGCCCCACCGCAGACCAGTTCGCCGTCGCGCTCCTCGATCGCGTTCACATAGGAATCGAACGACGTGCCCACCGGCACCCACGTTCCGGCGGACCACTTCACCACCTGGT
>CAZFAW010000307.1:0-3782 GCA_964517015.1 uncultured Chryseobacterium sp. | reverse complement strand
AGGTTGAACGAAGCGATCAAGCCCTCCGGGCAGAGCATCAGGTTGCTGATCCAGGTGGAGGGACCTCCACAAGGGTGAACGTCGCCGGCCTGCGTGGGAGTGCCCACCGCGCGGAACTCGAGGGTCACGGTGTTGGTGCCGGCGGCAACGGTCAAGGAGCGCACCACGGAGGCATCGATCACCATCGAATCACCCACCGCACCACCGGCGATGCCGGGAACGATGGTGGCGCTCCCCCCGGGAGGGTCCACCGCGGTGATGTATGCGACATGGTCCACACCGAGGGCTGAGCTCTCAGGGAAATTGAACGTGGCATCGGCGTTGGGCGTGCAGCCACCGACGAAGGTGTACGAGGTGATCAGCATATTCACCGGCACACCCACGGTCCAGTTCTGGGCATCGGATGCCGTAGCGACGAAGGCAACAAGTGCGAAGAGAAGGTGTCTCATGGGCGGTCGATCGGGTGTGACATAAAAGTAGCCGATCCACGATCCGATGGCGCTCGGTTGAGGCTGTTCCCTGATCGTTCGTGCTTGCCTGCCGCACTCGAGCGCGGCAGGTCAACGCGTCAACGCTTCCGGTCGGTCCGGCCGTGCGACCGCGATGGCACGTAGGATCGGTGGTTGATCCGCGCCCCTGTGAGCTTCGCTCACTCCAACACTTCGCGCACGCCGTCCATGAACGACGGCAGGGCCGTGTCCATGTGGTCTGCCTCGGGATAGACCCGCTCAATGACCTGTTCCGGCTCGGCG
Organism: uncultured Chryseobacterium sp.; assembly: GCA_964517015.1. Lineage (GTDB taxonomy): Bacteria > Bacteroidota > Bacteroidia > Flavobacteriales_F > PHOS-HE28 > PHOS-HE28. The sequence goes on along the minus strand of CAZFAW010000307.1, from coordinate 3,030 downwards.
CTCCGCGCGCGCAAGGCAGCGATGCATGCGTGCAGCACGGCTGTGCCTTCCTCCCTGCCGTAGCTCACGAAGACGCGCACAGCCGGCTGGGTGCCGTTCCGCGCCGGGGTGCGCAGCGCATTCACCAGGTAGCCATCGGCAAAGCCTACTTCGGGGCTGGCCGCGATAAAGCCGTGGAACGCGCCACGACCTGACTCACGGTGGTGATGCAGGGCGTACAGCGGGAAGTAACCGGCATTGGAATGTCCGGCTACGATGCGGCGTGTCGTGTCGGTTGGGTATTGCGCATCGACCCATGGTACGAGTTGGTCTTCCACAAAGCGCAAGAAGCGCTCACCACCGCCGCTGTATGACACACTGGCGCTGGCCGGGAACAGGTCGTCGCGTTGTCGCAGCGTGTCCATGGACGCGAAATCGCGGTAACCAATGCCCACCACGATCATCGGCGGCATGCGCTTCTTCCGCGCTTCTTTCCGCAGCGCGTGCACCACATCGGCGAAGAAAACGTTCGCATCGAGCAGGTACACGGTGGGGTAGCCTCCGGGGTAGGCGGCATCCGGATCGTCCGGCAAGCCGATGGCGATGTGGAAGCTGTCCTGCACCGCCGGACTCCATAGGCGTGCGTTCACGGAGCGGCCATAGGTTTCCTCTTCCTCGGGCCTTTCATGGGGCCGATCCACCGGCACACGTGCGCTCACGTTGAGCGAATAGCGGTGGGGTGGCCGCTGCCACGCGGCGAAGGTGGTGCGGCGATCGAAGCCGGGTTCGCCACCGCCGAGGCGGATGCCGTACGCGATGGAGCGCGCGCCATTCGACGCAGACAACACCTCCAGGGTGAGGACCACTTCTCCGCTGAGCGCGATGTGCGCATCGACGAGATCGAAGCGTTGCCAGCCGGGTCGCACCGCGATGGTGCGCACCAAGGAGCGGTCCACGAGGGTGCGCGCCGGTTGTTCCCCATCGAAGGCCCGGAATCCGATGCGGAAGGTGGCGGTATCCATCGGGCTCCCGCTGATGTAAGCGTTCACGGCGGTGATGCGTATCGGAACGGGCCCGAGGTCCACCACCTGGGCGATCTCCAACACGTCCTCCACATCGTGCGCTTCCAATTGGTAGTTGAACAGCGCGTGGTGGGTGCGCACTCCGAGCGTCCGTTCTTCCACCCTGCTGGCCACCACTTCGAATTCGGACAGGTGCGTGGTCACTGGTTTCAATCGGATCTCCAGGTGCGACCGTTCGTCTTCCGACAGAAGCATCGCCAGCCGTTCGAACCCCACGCAGGTGATCAACAGGGAATCCTGCGTAGGGTCCGCCGGAAACGGCAGCGTGAACGAACCATCGGGACGAGACAGGGTGAAGGCCGCTCCTTTGATGAGGCCCAGGCTCACATAGGGAAGCGGCGCCCCGTTCTCAGCATCCAGCACCCGGCCCGAAAGCTGAGCCTGACCGAACAAGAGGGGCGGACTGATGATCAGGACGAGCGCATGCTGCGCGCGGTGGAACATGGTGGTAAGCTAGACGATCCTGAAGCGTGCGGTGCAACTCGCGTACATGCGGCGCTCGTGAGCGCATCGTTCAACCGGCACCACGCTCGGCGAGGAGCGTGGATCGCTCTTTTTGCGTGCGTCGATCCTTCAAGTACGCATGCAGTGTGACCGCTGGTTGCGCACCGGGGTTGGCCACCACGTGCGCGCCCAACCGGTCGTCGATGTAGCTCATGGCGTGCCGTTCCAACCTGCGTACGTCGTAGGGCACGGCAATGGTGTCGTTCAGGAAGCGCGACTCCTGGATCGCGCCTTCCAGCACCCGGATCATGCCACCACCGTTCGGGTGGAAGTGACGGGCGCTGGCCGTACCGGGCTCCCACCGGATCAGCACCATCTTCAGATGGGCATTGTCCACGAGCACGGAGCGGCCATCGGGCGCGGTGTTCAGGAATTCCCATGCGCTCGCTGGCAGGGCGGCGGCGCGTTCCAGGAGCGGTGCGAATTCCCTTGCGGTGGCGGTGCTACGCAGGGAGAGGGCTTTCACCTGCATGTGGTAACAGAGGTCTTCCAGCCGGGGAAGGCGGATGGCCCGGGCAGGGAGCCGGAGCCCAGCGAGGAACCATGCGATGCGGTCGAGGGATCCGGGGCGGTAGGCAAGGCGCGCGAGTGCGTTCATGATGTGCGGAGATCGGTGGTACAAAGGACCGGAGCCGATCGCGCCGCGGTTTTTCGCGGAAGCCCAATGATCTGTCCGAACGGCTCACGCGCGAGCGATGTCGGGCCGTTCCTGCACACCGGGCAGCGAAGCGCTCCGTAAAGGGCGTCTGCCTTACGGAATGGCTCGTTTCTGCGTGTTTTTGTGCCTGGCCCTCTTGATCGCCGATCGCTGGTTGATCCTGCACCAGTTCGGATTCCGCTTCACGGACGACGACCAGACGATCATGTGGAACGGAGCACTGGAAATGGCCCAGGGGCGGTTCCATGAACCTTGCTTCTATGGCCAGCGCTACAACAGCATGTTGGAAGGTCTGGTCGCCGTGCCCCTGTTGTGGTGCGGAGTCCGTGCAGATGTGGCGCTGCCCTTGGTGACCAGCCTGCTCACCGTGTTCCCGTTCGTGCTGCTGGGTGCGGTGCTGTACCGGAAGCGGGCGCACGCCTTGGCCGCTTTCGTTCTGGCATTCCCCATCGCGCTTTCGCCCGAATTCGGCATGATCACCTGCATGCCCCGCGGGTTCGTGACCGGGGTTTTCCTTTCCTCGTTCGCCGTGCTGCCGATGTACACCGGTCGGAAGGTGTGGTTGTTCTTCGCTCCCTTCTTCGCCGTCCTGGCGGTCTTCGCGAACCCGAACGCCGCCGTGGTGCTCCTGCCGGCCGGACTGATGATCGCGTGGCAACATCGGATGGACCTTCGCGCCTACGGCTTGGCGTTGGCAGGCGCGATGCCAGCGGCGCTCTTCTATGCGTGGAGCCGGTACTATTATGCACAACGGCCCACGTACGTTGTGCATCCCGATCCCGATCTCACGTACGATGTGGCGGACAT
>CAZFAW010000306.1:0-3794 GCA_964517015.1 uncultured Chryseobacterium sp. | reverse complement strand
AGGTGACCCCGGCCGTTACGGTGGCCATCAAGGTTTGATTGCCTGCGCCGCTGTAAGCGCTGGAAATGCAGGTGCCTCCGGCCGGGCAGCCTTGGAACAGGAACAGACCCATGAAGGTGGACGAAGAGGTCACGTTCACCGTGATCAGACCGGAAGTGATGGGGGTGAAGGCGTACAATTGGTCCTCGCCTCCCACGTAAAGGATGGAGCCGCACGTGGTGCTGGTCCCGGCGTCGTAGTCGTTCCCGCTCCCACAATTGGTCAAGCCGGCAGCACTGAAGGGGAGCGTGATCGGGCTCAACAGCGCCGTGGCGCAATCGGGGCCGCCTTGCGCAGCAACGGTCAGGCTGGCCACCACGGCGGCCATGGATCCGAGGATGCGTTGGAGGGAGTGCACGTGGAGGGCCGGGTGAAGTTGCGAATATCCGACGCAACCGATCACAAGGGCGTTGCTTTTCAACATGGCTCTCGATCCAGTGGAAAAAAGAACCCCTCCGTCGGGAGGGGTTCCGTGGTCGGTCGGCAAGGGGTCAATCCGCCAGGGAAACCTTGCCTTCGTAGGTGATATCGCCAATGGGCAGGCTCTCCTGGATCTCCACCATCCACACGTACTGGCCCCGGGCGCAGAGCGCTCCCGTGTTCATCTGTTTGCCGGTCCAGGGCTTGCTTGCGTCGCTGGTCTCGTACACAAGGCGGCCCGTCTTCGGTTCGAAGATGCTCAAGTGGAACTTCACGCCAAGGTCCTTCAAGGCTTCCGGCATGAAATGATCGTCGAGGCCATCGCCGTTCGGGCTGAAGCTGGTGGGGGCGAGCAGGTTGTAATCCTTTTCGATCCGCACTTCCTTCTCCATCATGTCCTCACAGCCGGTTTCGTTGTTCACGCGCAGGGTGACCTTGTAGATGCCCTTTTCACGATAGACATGATCCGGGTGGGCGATGGTGCTCGTGGTGCCATCACCGAAATCCCAGTGGTAACGGGCGCCGCCATGGCTGCGGTTCTCGAAGTGCACGCTGGGTACGTGTCCGGCATATTCCAGCCGTACCGCATTGAAGGAAGCTTCGGGCACCTCGTGGATCACGATCAGATCGGCGTAAGGCTCGTTCCGGATGGTGCCCACGCCGGGGCTGGACATGGATAGGGTCACGGTGAACTTGCCCGGTTTGTTGAAGGTGTGGCTCGGGGTGGGTTTGTTGCTGAAACTGCCATCGCCGAAGTTCCAGAGGTAGATCCCGTTCTCCGGCATGTTGTTCACGCTGAATTCGACCGCGCTGCCTTCGCAGGTTTCGCTCATGCTGGCCACGAACGCGGCCGCTGCATGCTCATGGCCGTGCGCTTCGGGTGTTCCCTTGGGCGTGGTGGCCGATCGGCGTGTGGCGGACTGTTGCTCCGTGCGGCCTGTGCGATCCGGCGCGGCCTTGCCGGATCGTGTCGCACCGCTCGCGGGCGTGTTCACGGGCTGTTCGTTCGCCTGGTCGTTCGAACCACCGACCTCAGAGGATATCGCACCCGGAGCACCGGTTTTTGCGGCAGTGGCGGGAACCGTACCGGTCGCGACCTGAGGCACGGAGGGGGAGGCCCCTCCCACATTTGCGAGTTGCTGCGTATCCAAGGCACCCTCGGGCGACCGAGAAACCAGATAGGCGGCACTTCCAACGGCAAGTGCCCCCGCCAGAAGGGCACCGTAGAGCACGGGCGACCCCCACCAGGAGGACGGCCGGCTGCCGCTCAACGCCTGCTCCATCTGCGCCCAATCCGCGGAGTTGTAGGGTACTTCGAACCCTTCCAGGCTTTGCTTGATCGATCGTTCGAACGCGTCGTTCATCTTCACAGGATCTTGTGCTCCTTTCTAAGGAGCTTCTTCAGATTATGTTTCGCTTTGGCCAGGTTGCTTTTTGAGGTGCCCACGCTGATCCCCAGCGAATCGGCGATCTCCTTGTGGGTCATTTCCTCGAACACGTACAGGTTGAACACCGTTCGGTAGGCCGGGGTGAGCTTCTGCATGGCGTTGATCACATCGGCGGGCTTCAGGTCCAGTTCCTCCTCCTGCCCATCGTCCTGCAGGGTGTCTTCCTCGTCCTGATCGCTGAAATCCTCGATGCTGCGTTCCTCTCCGAGGAGCAGATAGGCGTTCTTGGTGCGCCGGAAGTGATCGATCGCGGTGTTCACCATGATCCGCCGGATCCACCCCTCGAAACTGCCGGCCCGGTTGAACTTGTCCATGCTGCGGAACACCTTGATGAAGCCATCCTGGAGGATGTCCTTGGCTTGGTCGTGGTTCTTGGTGTAGCGCAGGCATACGGCCATCATCTTCCCATAGAAGAGCTCGTAGACGCGTTGCTGGCTGCGACGTTCGCCGGCGATGCACCCATCGATGATCCCGGCAAAAGCCTGCTCTGCGGCCTCCATGCCCTGCCATGTAGCCTGTAGACGTTCCTCCAACGGGTCGGTTGCCAATGGGACGATGCGTAGGGCCATTCCGCAGGGAAGATAGGATCCCGGGCGCGGAACGCCAAACTTGTCAGCAACTCCCTGCCGATCGTCAATTCCTTCGGGCGGGAGCGGGCCTACTTTCGCCGCCCGATCCGGTGGGGCAAAAGGCCCCTCCACGACCCTGGAACCAATCGATCCCCAACATGAAGATCACCGTTGTAGGCGCCGGCAATGTGGGCGCCACTTGTGCCGATGCCTGTGCCCGCTGGGAACTGGCCAATGAAGTGGTATTGCTGGACATCAAGGAAGGGTTTGCCGAGGGTAAGGCGCTTGACATCTGGCAAACGGCTCCCATCAGCCTGTTCGACAGTCGCTTGGTGGGCAGCACGAACGATTACGGCAAGACCGCCGGCAGCGATGTGGTGGTGATCACCAGCGGCCTGCCCCGCAAACCCGGCATGAGCCGGGACGACCTGATCGCCACGAATGCCACCATTGTGAAGAGCGTTACGGAGAACGTGGTGAAGCACAGCCCGAACGCCATCGTGATCGTGGTGAGCAACCCCTTGGATGTGATGACCTATTGTGCGTTCATCACCAGCAAGCTCCCCGCCAGCCGCGTGTTCGGCATGGCCGGGATCCTGGACACCGCACGGTACCGGGCGTTCCTCGCCACCGAACTGAACGTGAGCCCCAAGGACATCCAGGCCGTGCTCATGGGCGGGCATGGCGATACCATGGTCCCGCTTCCGCGCTATACCACCGTGGGCGGGATCCCGGTAACGGAAATGATCGCGAAGGACAAGCTGGATGCGATCGTGGAACGGACCAAGAAGGGCGGGGGCGAGATCGTGAACCTGCTCGGGACCAGCGCTTGGTACGCACCGGGCACGGCGGCGGCCCAAATGGTCGAAGCCATCGTGCGCGACCAGAAGCGTGTGTTCCCGGTGTGCGCCTGGCTGAACGGGGAATACGGTTTGAAGAACGTGTACATGGGCGTGCCCGTGATCCTGGGTGCCAAGGGCATCGAACGGATCATCGAGTTGAAGCTCACCCCGGATGAGCAGGAACTGTGCAATGCCAGCGCGAAGGCGGTGAAGGAAGTGATGGATGTGCTGGACAAGATGAACAGTGTGACGGCCTGAGCGACCACCGCAAGGGACGAATGAGTGGGCGCATACGTGCGCACGCTTTCATTCCATTGGCCGTTCGGGAAGTTGGCATGCGTCCTTCAACCCCAACCGATGCCGGTTGCGGGCGATCAAGTCGTACCCTAGATCGCGCAAGGGGCGTGGGACGAAGCGCAGCGCCGTGGCGAGCGCTCGCAGCCGCGGCAAGACGGCCAGTATGCGCCATGCTGCTG
>CAZFAW010000305.1:2608-3816 GCA_964517015.1 uncultured Chryseobacterium sp. | reverse complement strand
TGCAGGTGGTGAGCTCGGTGCAGCTCGGTCCTTCCTCCTACAGCTATCTGGGCGACGCGCACAGCATCCACCGCTTCATCAACTCGGGCGGCTCGCGGTGCCTTTCCTTGAACCTGTATTGCGGTCCGATCCGCAAGTGGAAGGTGTACGATGCCCACAGCGGTCGATCCATCACGGTAGGCACTCCGGGCTCATGAGCGGGCGCCGCCGCGACACTACCTTGCCGCGTCACCGGACCCTCTCCCAACTGGTCGTGGCCTCCATGTCCGCCTTCGCCGACCGCGATATCGCACAGATCTGCCAACTCCTCTTCCAAACAGCGGCCGAAGGACTGGTGGTCGTGGATGCGAACGGCACCATCCTGCTCCAGAACCCCCGCATGAGCGAGTTGTTCGGGTACAGCGACCAGGAACTGCTCGGATGTTCCATCGAGGTCCTCATACCCGATGCCGCACGCGACCGCCATGCGCGCCAGCGGGCCGAGTATGCCCAGCGGCCGGTGCAGCGGCCCATGGGTGCGGGACTGGACCTTCGCGGCAAGCGCAAGGACGGCTCGGTCTTTCCCGTGGAAGTGAGCCTGAACCATTTCGCCGTGGAAGGGCATCGCTACGTGATGGCCCTTCTGAGCGACGCCACCCAACGCAAGGCCTATGAAGAGGAACTTGAGCGGAACAACAGGGAACTGGAACTGCGTGTGGAGCAGCGCACCGCCGAATTGCAGCGCGCCGAGCGCAGTGTGCGCGAAGCCCTGGAGAAGGAGCGCGAGCTCAATGCGCTGAAGTCGCGTTTCGTGAGCATGGCCAGCCACGAGTTCCGCACGCCCCTGAGCACGATCATGAGCAGTGCCGACCTGATCGACCGGTACACCGAAGGGCCGGAGAAGGAGCGCGTGGAAAAGCACGTGAAGCGCATCCGGATCAAGGTGCGAGAGCTCACCGCCATGCTCAACGATTTCCTCTCCCTCGAAAAGCTCGAACAGGGCAAGGTGGCGGTGCATGCGTCCACGTTCGATGTGGTGCACCTCTGCATCGACATGATCGAGGAGATCCGCCTGTTGTGCAAGCCCGGGCAGGAGATCGCCTACGAGCACCAGAGCGAGGAACGGAGCGCGACCCTGGACCAGCAGATGGTGGCCAACGTGTTGAGCAACCTGCTCAACAACGCGGTGAAGTACTCGCCCGAGGACCGCGCGATCGAACTGTCCTCGG
>CAZFAW010000305.1:0-2508 GCA_964517015.1 uncultured Chryseobacterium sp. | reverse complement strand
CGCCCCGACCTGGTGCTGTGCGACATCATGATGCCCGAATTGGACGGGTACGGCGTGCTGCACCTGCTGGGCCGCGACCCTGCCACGGCCGAGATACCGTTCATCTTCCTCAGCGCGAAAGCCGAACGTACCGATGTGCGCAGGGGCATGGACATGGGCGCCGACGACTACCTCACCAAGCCGTTCGAGGAGAGCGAACTGCTCAACGCCATCGAAGGACGGCTGAAACGCAGCGGCCTTTTCCGCAAAGGCTTCGAGGACAATGTGACGGGCCTGGACAGGTTCATGGAGCAGGCGCGCGGCCTGGAAAGCCTGAAGGACCTTTCGCGCGACCGGAAGCGCCGTACCCTGCCGAAGAAGGAAGCGCTCTTCTTCGAAGGCGATGAGCAGCGCCACGTGTTCATGATCGAGCGTGGCAAAGTGCGCACCTACAAGATCAACAACGACGGGAAGGAACTGGTGACCGGCCTGCACGGCCCCGGCGATTTCGTGGGCTACATGGGGGCCGTGGAAGGCGGGCGCGCGCACGAGAGCGCCGAGACCCTGGAAGAGACCGAGGTGGCATTGATCCCGCGCGAGGATGTACTGGCCCTCCTGTTCCGCGATCGCGACGTGTCCATGCGGTTCATCAAGATGTTGAGCCGGGAGGTGAAGGAGCAGGAGGAGCGCCTGCTCGACCTGGCCTACGCCAGCGTTCGGCAGCGCGTGGCGGGATCGATCCTTCGCTTGCGCGAGCGGTTCGGCGAAGGCAGCCGGGAGGCGCTTGGCGTGAAGATCAGCCGGGAGGACCTGGCCACGATCGTGGGAACCGCCACCGAATCCTTGATCCGCACTTTGAGCGATCTGCGCGACGAAGGGCTGATCGACCTGCAGGGCCGCGACATCCGGATCCGCGACGCCGCCCGTCTGGAGCGGCTCGCTTCGCGTTGAGCGTTACTGTTCCAGCGCCAGGACGGGAATGCTGCTGGCCAGTGCCAGTTTGCGCGTGGTGCTCCGGTGGAACAGGTCGTTCAAGAACCCTTCGTGCCGGTGCACCGCCGCGATCAGGTCCGCGCGTTCGCGCGCGGCGATCCCCAACAACGCTTCGGTCACGTCGTCGTCCTCCACCATCACCGAGCGCATCGGGATCCCCTGGAACACTTCGCGGAACATCGCGCCGTGGTCGGCACGATCCCATTCCGGGCGCCCGGTGGCCACGTGGGCGATGATCAGTTCCGCCTGCGTGCGTTGGGCCAGGAAGGCCACCATGTGCAAGGATCGCGGTTCGAGCGCGGCTTGATCGTCCGCCAGCAGAATGCGCCGGATGCGCAGGTCGCGCACCTCAAAGGGCAGTTCCAACACGGGTACATGCGCTTCACCGATCACCCGTGCCGTGTTGGTGCCGAACACCGTGCGTGTGGCGGGATCGCCCGTGTACATGACCACGAGATCGGCGTGCAGTTCACGCGCCTCGCGATCCACCGTGCTGGCCAGGGGGCCGAAGCTGGCGCTGGTCCGGATGTCCGCATCCAGCGGTGCCAGCCGCTCTTTCAAACGGTGCAGATGATCGGCCAGCCCCTGCACCGCCGCCTCGTGCATTTCCGCGGTCACCGAGGGCAGCAGCGGGTCCATCGTGCCCAGTTCGAAATAGGCGTGCACCAACGTGTAGCGCACTCCCGTGGTCCCGAGCGAACGGATCGTCATCTCGGCCGCTTCCAGCGCCCGTTCCGAAAGGTCCGTAGGCAGCAGTACGGACGTCTTCTTCGTGTTTCCCATGTGCGAAACCTAGCCGCATGCCCGTGCGGCAAGAATGACGATCATCAGTTCGTGTGCCGGTGCTGCTAGACGCATCGGGCAAGCCCGTGCGATCCGGTTGCATGCTCTACGAACGGCTTTCCTGCCGTGCAACAGGGTGGGCCCGTGCGCGTGGGATGCGACGCACTTCCCCGGTTCGATCGTGGACTGCCGGGCGGGGATCCTACATTGGCACCCTGTGACAGGCGAATTCGTACCGAAACTGGTCACGTTGTGGAAAGCCGGGATAGGCCGGAAGCAACTGCGGCGTGATCTGGTGGCCGGTGTGGTGGTGGGCATCGTGGCCTTGCCGCTGGCGGTGGCGTTCGGGATCGCATCCGGGGTGACACCCGAGAAGGGGCTGGTCACGGCGATCGTGGCCGGTTTCGTGATCAGCGCGTTGGGAGGCAGCCGCGTGCAGATCGGGGGGCCCACCGGAGCGTTCATCGTGATCGTATACGGCATCGTGCAGAAGCACGGCGTCGAAGGCCTCACCATCGCCACGTTCATGGCCGGTGCCTTGATCACGGTAATGGGCCTGCTGCGTTTCGGGAAATTGTTGAAGTACTTCCCGCACACGCTCGTGGTCGGGTTCACCTCCGGGATCGCAGTGATCATCTTCTCTTCGCAGGTGAAGGATCTGTTGGGCCTGGACATGGGTGCCGTTCCCTCCGATCTGATCGGGAAGTGGCGGGAGTACGGCATGCACATCGGCACGGTGAACCCGTGGGCGCT
>CAZFAW010000304.1:0-3822 GCA_964517015.1 uncultured Chryseobacterium sp. | reverse complement strand
CGCTCGCCAGGAACAAGGCACCGATCAACAGCAGCGGCCCGCCGATCACCATGGACCAGTCGGGACGTTGGCGTGTGAACAGGATGTACCCGATGGCCAATGCACTGAAGAGCAGGCCGCCAACGTTCTCCCGGCGCCAGGCCACCAGGAGCGCCCCAGCGCAGATGAGCGCGGGAAGCGCGTTCATGAACACGTCGATCGCGGCAGCACCGGGCCCTGAGCCGTTCAACCCGGTGTCGAAGGCGAAGGCGGCGAACACGGCGATCAGCACCAGGGCGAGGATGCGTGCGGTCCAGGTGAGCGCGGGCATGGGTCCGTTCGTGCACAAGGATAGCGCGTTGACCTTGCCCGCGGCATCCTACTTTCACGGAACGTTGCCCGATCAGGCATCGAACCTCGCACCATGGACCACCGCACCTTTCCAGCCTTCGCGCTCTTCGCGCTCTGCACCGTTCACGCGGGCGCGCAATGCACGGTGAACGCCTCCGCCGATCCGCCCTCGATCAGCGCAGGCGGCACCTCCACGCTCACCGCGTCCGGTGCGGCCACCTTCACCTGGAGCCCGCCCACCGGCCTGAGCAGCACCACCGGCGCCGAGGTCGATGCTTCGCCGGCCGTCACCACCACGTACACAGTGACCGGGGTATGCCCGTGGAGCGACGTGGCGGTGGGTTACCGACACGTGCTTGCTGTTCGCGCCGACGGAACGCTGTGGGCCTGGGGTGGCAACGGATCCGGCCAATTGGGCACAGGTGGAATTGCGGAGGAACATGCTCCGGTGCAGATCGGCAGCGATAACGATTGGAGCACCGTGGCTGCCGGCAACTACCACAGCCTCGCGCTCAAGACCAACGGTACGTTGTGGTCGTGGGGCGAGAACTGGTACGGACAGCTGGGTGCGGACAGCGGGGTGTTCCACCTGGAACCCATGCAGGTGGGCACAGCCACCGATTGGGCGGCCGCATCGGCCGGATCCCGCCACAGCATCGCCCTGCGCAGCAACGGCACGCTATGGTCCTGGGGCGACAACGCCGCCGGGCAATTGGGTGATGGGACCAATACCGGGAACACCGCCCCGCAACAAATGGGCACCGACTCCGATTGGTCCACGATCTCCGCGCAAGGGTTCCACACGCTGGCGCGCAAGAGCGATGGCTCCGTGTGGAGCTGGGGAGACAATACCTATGGCCAGTTGGGCGATGGATCCGGCGGGAACCAGAACGATCCGACCGAACTCACCGCATTGGGTCCGTGCACCGCGATCAGTGCCGGGTACTACTTCGGCCTGGCCATCACGAACAGCGGAACGCTGTGGGCCTGGGGCGACAACGGCTTCCATCAGTTGGGGCAGGGCTCCAACATCACCGAACCCACCCCGATCCAGGTGGGAACCGCCACCGACTGGGGTTCGGTGGACGGCGGCTTCACCCATACCCTGGCCGTGCGCACCACCGGCGATCTGTATGCCTGGGGCGACAACACGTACGGGCAGTTGGGCACCGGGGACAATGTGAGCCATGATGCACCGGTGCTGGTGGGTACGGGCCGCACCATCTCCTTCGCGTCGCCCACCGATCTCAGTTTCGCCCTGGACCCCGATGGCCGTCTCTTCGGCTGGGGGTACAACGACTTCGGCACCTTGGGCAACGGCACCACCGACGACACGAACATGCCCGGTATTGTGAACGGCACCGAAGGCACCGCCGACGTGACGGTGACCGTGGGCCCCGTGGGCATGCCGGACGCGACGGGATCCGCTCCCTTCACCCTGTCGCCGAACCCCTCCGTGGGCGCAGCCTGGGTGATCGCCCCTGCGGAGATGCTCGGTGCGCAATGCACGATCACCGATGCCACGGGCCGGGAGGTGCTCTCGCATACGCTCACCGCCACGCGCGAGCGCCTCGATCTGCGCGGCAGCGCACGCGGTGTGTTCCTCGTTCATGTGGTACGCGGCGATCGGGAATGGCACGCACGCTTGGTGTTGGAATGATGGGAGACACCGCCACCGCGAACGAAACGATCGCCCGGCGCTGGTTCGACGCCTTCAACGCCCACGATCTCGATGCACTGCTCGCGCTCTACCATGACCATGCGGAGCACTACAGCCCCAAATTGAAGCAACGCGATCCCGCGACCTACGGCCGGGTGAAGGGCAAGGCGGCCTTGCGGGCCTGGTGGCGCGAGGCGTTCGATCGACTGCCCAGCCTGCGTTACGAAGTGCGGTCGCTCACCGCGAACCCGCGGCGCGTGTTCATGGAGTACGTGCGCCATGTGGGCGGCGAAGAGGACCTGCTGGTGGGCGAAGTGCTCGAGATCAGCGAAGGCCGGATCCACGCGAGCCGGGTGTACCACGGATGAGCAGGGGATTCGTCAAGGAGGACGATCAGGAGGAGGCGCCCTTCGTGCCTCCACGTGCGCCGCTGCCCGAAGGCGTGACCAACCTGGTGACGCCGCGTGGCATGCGGCTCCTGTTGGAGGAACGTGAACGGTTGGAGCATGCGCGCGCACACGTGACCGGACGCGACGACGAACGCCGCCGTGAGCAGTCCGCGATCGATGGGCGGCTCGCCCTGCTGAACGAACGCATCGCCTCGGCCCGGCCGGTGGAGCCGGGGTCCGGTGCACCCACCGATGTACGGTTCGGCACACGGGTCACCGTTCGCTACCATTCGGGCCCCTTGAGCGGTTCCGAACGCACCTTTACGATCGTGGGGGTGGACGAGGCCCAGGCCGCCGAACTGCGGATCGCGTTCACTTCACCGATCGCCCGGGCATTGATCGGCAGGCGTGTGCACGAGCGCATCCATGCCGTGCTCGGGCCCGCAGCGCAGGAACTGGAGGTGTGCGCGATCGCCTGGGCCGGCTGATCCTACTTCTTCTTCGCAGCGCGAGCGGCCTTCGGCTTCTTGTTGCTGCGCGCACTGCCGGCCTTCAGGATCGTATTGCCCGGGCTGCGGTGCCGTTCGCGTTCGATCTGCGATCCCCTGCGTTCGTGCAACGTCCCTTGTTCGGCGGTCTGGCCGCGGTGCAGTTCGCCGGGTTTCGCCGACCGGCGGTCCTTGGGTGTGTTCTTGGTGCGCATGATCCTAAGCTACGGTGCGTTCACTCCGGCGTTCGCCCCAGGCGAGCAGGTACGATGCGGCCACCGACAAGAGGGGCCCTCCGATGATCAGGATCCAGTCCAAGTGCGCGCGCGCCCACCACGCATATGCCACCGCGAACGTGGCGAACAGCAAGGCCCCCAGCCATTCCCGCCGCCACGACACCAGTACCGCCGTGACGCAAAGCCATGTCGGTGCCAGGTGCTTGGCCAGTACGGACAGCTTTTCCACGAGGCCGCCTTCGCCCTGTAAGGCATCCATGGCGAACACCGCCAGGAACAACGCCACGGCAATGGCGAACGAACGGGCGATCCAGATCATCGGGTGGATGCGGGCGATCATGCGCATGGAAGTCTTTGCACCGAAGTTACCCCGGCCTCCATCGGCGCCCATGATCCGTGTCATGCCCGGTGTCGCCGATGCACAGGGGCACGTGCGTACCAGGCTGCGCAGGGTAAGTTCGCGGCGTGGGCACCAATGGAGAACTGCTGATCATCGACGACGAACCGCAGCTGCGCAACATGCTGCAACGCCTCTTCGACGGGGAAGGGTACATCGTGAGCGTCGCGGAGAACGGCGCGCAGGCGCTGCAGCGGTTGAAGGCGCGGCGCGCGCAGGTGGTGCTCTGCGACGTGCGATTGCCCGATGCGAACGGCGTGGAACTCACCTCTGCCATCAAGGCACTGCGGCCGGACGCGGAGGTGATCCTGTTCACCGCCTA
>CAZFAW010000303.1:0-3824 GCA_964517015.1 uncultured Chryseobacterium sp. | reverse complement strand
TATGTCGTCGCCGATCTGAACCCCGCTACGCAAGTGGCGGGGTTCTTTTTTTGCCATGTCGCTGCCGATCGACAGCGCAAGGATCCGAATGTTCGGAGCGTACGGCTTCGATCACCGACGATCCCTACTCCAAGGATCGCTGCGCGAAGATCACATAGCCGAAATTCAAGCTGAACGCCCAGGGTTTGTCCAGACCGTCGAAATAACTGGTGTTGAACCAGATGGGGCCGATCGGGCTTTGATAGATCAATGACCCGCTGGCCAGGTAGGTCCGGTCGCTTACAGCCGCCCCTTCCTGTGCCAGATCGACATCACTGCGAAGTATGGCCTTGTAGGGCTGGAACATATAGCCCTCCAATCGGAGATCGAGCTTGTTCTTGGCCACTGCGATGATCGCTCGGGCGCCACCAGCGAGGTATTGGCTCGCTCGGAAATTCTCGAGGAAGTACGTCTTGCTCTCGGGTGTGGGCTGGAAGACCGGTGCGCGAATGATGCTTGCCGTATAGTTCATGAAGAAAGGATATCCGCTGTACAGCCCCTCCAGAAGGAACCCGAACTTGAATTTCCCGCGCGGCAGGAAGTACTTGTCCAGGGTCACCTTGGCTTGTAGCCACTCATGTCGTTGCTCGAGCGGTGCACGCGATTTGTAAGTGGTGCCGGGCAGAGTGTGTTCTTCGCCGCTCACATAGCGTACTTCCGCTTTGAACCACTCCCCGGCATTAGGGTGTTGCTTCCGGTTAAGGTTGTTGCGTTCCAAGCTCAGACCGGAGGTGAAGTGGAAGAACTCGGTCACATCCGCGGTGTCCTTGGCTGAAAAATCCGCTGTTTGGTAGTACTGGTCCTTGTTCTGCCCGTACTTGATGTCCAACCGAGCAAGCCCTTTGTTCCCCACGCTCATGCCTGTGTTCAATCCGCCCCAGAGCTCACGTAAGATGATGTAGCTCGGGCGCACCTCATCGAACAATGTGGCGAAACTGGAGAAGTAGTCCCAACGGTGGAGCGTTGCAACGGGTTCAAGGAAGATCGGTACGTGCGTGCTCAAGTCGGTCCTCATCTTCAACTGCCCGGCGGAATAGAACTTTCCGAAGTAGGCAAGTGCATCGGCTCGGCTCGAAGAACGCCCGAAGAAGTTGTAACGCAGACCTACCAGGCCCGTATTGATCGGCCGGCTGCTGAACATGCCACCGAACCTGGCTTCAAGCCGCCGTTCGCGTTTGATGCGCAGGTCCAGGTCGTAGTTGCCGTTCACCGGGTTCCAGGTGGCGGTGGGCATCAGCCCGCTCACATTGTAGTCCGAATAGATCCGGAAATAGCGCGGCTTCAACTGGTCATGCGTCAACGGCCCGCTGCGGCGGCTCAAGAGGGTGCGTTCCACGTATCGGGCTTGCTGCTTGTTCAAGCCATGGATCCGAACATCGCCGAAGACAGGTTCATGGAACCGTGCGCGGAAACGCCGGCGTCGTTCCACAAGCTCCTGGAGGGGGACCCGTCGCGCGACCGCTGCCTCGATCTCGGGCATGCGTTCCATGGCTGCGCGGTACCCGTCGGCGATCGTGGAGCCGGGATGGGTGAAGTCGAACAGAGTGGTGGCGGTCCTTGGTTGCACGATAACACTATGTTCACAGGGTATGGAATAGTCCGTCTCTTCTTGCATCATCGCCCTCAGCTGGCTCATAAGATCGTCTTCGCTGGGAGGGCGGTCGTTATGGGCCACATTGCTGCCGATGATCACATCGGGCAGGAATTCCGTGTACAGGACATCACTGGGGAAGTTGTTGTACAGGCCGCCGTCCATCATCAGGTGGCCGTTGATCGAGATGGGTTTGAAGTAGAACGGATAGCTCATGCTCGCACGTACGGCCTGTGCGAGATCGCCGCGCCGGAACACAACTGCTTCGTTGGCGGTGATGTCGCTGGCTACGCATCGGTAGGGAATGAAAAGACTGTCCAGGTCATGGCCCGCGGCCTGCGTGGCAGGGGCGAATTGGCACATTTGCTCGAAGTCGATCAGGACCGGGCTTCGCAAGTTCGTGGGAAGGCTTGCCGACCACGTCGTGTCCAGGTCGAACTTCACGTTCAGCATCGAAGCGTCGAGCGGATCCTGTTTGAAATAGTGGATGTACCTCTCCTCGGTACCTCCCTCCGCCATTAGTCGGTACAGCTCGGTGTTGAACAAAGAGTCCATTTCCGTGGGTGAGTACCCGGCCGCATACATCCCCCCGATCAGTGCGCCCATGCTGCTGCCGGCGATGTAGTCGATGGGTATACCCCGTTCCTCCAGGGCTTTGAGCACGCCGATGTGCGTCATGCCAACGGCGCCACCTCCGCTCAAAACCACGCCAACGGTTTGCGGCCGGGCGCAGGTCCCTGCAGCGACTGCACAACCGAGCAGGACCGATCTGAGGATGGAGTTTGTTCGCACGCCGATCAAAAGTACGGCCGGTCGGGTCGCTAGGACCGTTCTTTCAAGGTGGCACGGGCCTTACGGATCAATCCCTCGAAATACGAAGGAGCCTGCATCAGTCGACTGCCGTACCAGCTGAACGATTCACCGTCCACGAGCAGTGATCGCGTTCCAGGGAACCGCATTTCGAATTCGGTAATGTCCGCCGTCCGGAAGGGGAAAGGTTCCGAGGAGAACAATACCAGGTCTGGCCGAGCGGTCATCAATTCCCCCGGGGTCAATACGGGATACCGATCGGGGTGTCCTTCCAGAGCATTATTAAAGCCGCATTGACGGAGCATGTCGTGGATGAACGTGTCCTTGCCTGCGGCCATGAACGGGTCGCGCCAGATGAGGTACATTATGTTGTACGCGGGTCCGATCGGCTCTAACTTGGCGAAGGCGCCGACGATCCGATCAACGATATCGCGGGCCTGCTGCTCAGTACCGGTGATCCCTCCCAACGCGTGGATCATTTTCAGCGCACCGGCCAGATTGCGAACATCGCTCATCCAGACCGGGAGGTCCTGTTCCAGTGCTTCAATGTCGGCGCGCGAATTCTCTTCCATGTTCCCGATGATCAGGTCGGGCTGCAGCGAACGGATCTTTTCGAGGTCCACCTTTTTCGTGCCACCCACGCGCGGCTTCAACCGATTCCATGCCTGAGGATGAACACAGAATTTCGTGATGCCCACCACCCGTTCGCCCAGACCGAGATCATGGAGCAATTCGGTTTGTGATGGAACCAGTGAGATGATACGCTCCGGGTGTTCCGGAACACGGAGGACGCGGGACCTCTGGTCGGTCAGCTCAACCATGGGTGGGTCGGCCATATTCTGGAGGGTCCGACAATTGCCCAAATCGAGATCCCTTTCTCCGCGCGTGGGCGCCCCACGGGAGTTCGTCCTGCGGCAGTCGCGCTTGCTGCAGCGACCTGTTGATGGGCGGAAGGCGTTTTTGGTAGGGAAATTCTGCTGGCGTAGCCGAGGTGTGATGTGCTCCGAACCGACCACCTCGGTCAACATGATCGGTTCCGGTGGAATGTCCTGGGACAGGTCGTTCAGTTCGGGTCATTCAAGTCGATGGTCCCTTGATGGGCGCCACCAGGGAAGACCATTGGCCACGGGTGCGATCCGACAGTTGTCGATCACCGGAGCTTCCCGATGATGTCCTGTTTGGTCAGGATCCCGTAGCCGTTCGGTTGTTCCACCAGCACGGCCGGGGAGCCGTTGCCAAGCTTGGTCGCAACTTCGTCCAGAGTGGCATCCATCTTCAATACAGGAAGTGCCGGTCCCATCACCACGCGGGCCTTCTGCGTGCGCACATCGGCATCTTCCAGGATCGCATCGAAGAGCCGGGCATCGGTGATGGTGCCCACGGG
>CAZFAW010000302.1:0-3828 GCA_964517015.1 uncultured Chryseobacterium sp. | reverse complement strand
CACTTCAACAACACGGCCGAGCTGCACTTCACCGTGCAGAACGACGAGGAGAACCCCGTGCTCGATGTCACCTTCGATGGGGTCCACATCCTGGACAACGACATCGTGAGCGCGCGGCCGGAGATCCGCATCACCCTGGACGATGAGAACGCCACACTGCTCTTCGACGAGCTCTCGGACACCACCTACTTCAAGGTGTTCCTGACCACGCCCGACGGCACCGTGCAGCGCATCTACTTCCACGCCGACGGCCTGGAACAGCTCGAGTTCGTGCCCACCGACGGCCCGGAGAACATCTGCCACATCAACTACCGTCCCGTCTTCGCCCAGGACGGCATCTACGCCCTGCGCGTGCAAGCCAGCGACATCAGTTTCAATCGCTCGGGCGACGAGGACTACGTCGTACGGTTCGAGGTGATCAACCGGCCCACGATCACCAACGTACTGAACTACCCGAACCCCTTCACCACCAACACGCGCTTCGTCTTCACGATCACCGGTGTGCAACCGCCCACGCAGATGAAGATCCAGATCTACACCGTGAGCGGCCGCGTGGTGCGCACGATCGACCTGGCCGAGCTGGGCCCATTGCACATCGGCCGGAACATCACGCAATACGGGTGGGACGGCACGGACGAGTTCGGCGACAAGCTGGCGCGCGGCGTGTACCTCTACCGGGTGTATGCCCAGCTGAACGGTGAGGAGATCGAACAGCGCGCCACGGCCGCCGACGGCTACTTCACCAAGGGCTTCGGCAAGATGTACCTGTTGCGCTGAGCAGGGCGACCTGCCCTCGCGTACCATGAACACGCGTTCCGCATGCTCGGAGGAGCGTTGGTGGTCCCGACTTTCCCCCCGGGATCGTTGATCCGGTAACGGGACGCGCGATCCGTCCTGGCGCCGCCGCAGCGATCTTCGCCCCGATGCTCCTGCCCGCCACGCGAACGAACATCGCCCTGCTCGCGGTGCTCAGCGCGCTGTTGTCGATCCTGGCATGGCCGGCCACCTACCTCGGCTGGACCCCGCTCGTGTTCGTGGCCTGGGTGCCGATGTACTGGGCCGAGCGCCTGCACGACGCGCGCACTGCGGGGCGCCGCCGTGCATTCATGCCCTATGTCCTTTTGGGCCTGCTGATCTGGAACGCCGCCACCACCTGGTGGCTCGGCGCGGTGAACGAACCGCTGGGCACACGGCTCTTCACCGGCATGGGCCCCACGATCGGCAACACGCTGGTCATGGGCCTGCCTTGGGTCGCCCGGCGGGCCGTGCGGCGACGCATGGGCGCCCGAGCAGCCGAGCTGGCCTTCCCCGCCTTCTGGCTGGCGTTCGAGCACCTGCACATGGATTGGGACCTGACCTGGCCGTGGCTCACGCTGGGCAATGTGTTCGCCGAACGCACCACCTGGGTGCAGTGGTACGAATGGACAGGCCATCTCGGCGGTACGTTGTGGGTGCTGGGCGCGAATCTGCTGGTCTTCCGCGCCAGCGTGGCGTACGTGTCCAAGCGGCCGCACTGGCGGCGCATGGCCGGTTGGTCCGTCGCGGCGATCGCACTACCTATTGTCGTTTCGTTCGTGCGACTGCGCATGTACGTGCCGCAGGGCCGGCCGGTGGAAGTGGTGGCGGTGCAACCCGATGTGGACCCCTACAGCGAGAAGTACTGGTCCGATCCCATCGCCCAATTGGACGACATGTTGGCGCTGGCAGAGGGTGCCATGACCGACAGCACCGCGTTGGTGATCTTCCCCGAAACGGCGTTGCAGGAACGCACCACGGTGGACCAGCTGCCCGATGGCCGGTTGGTGCTGCACGGCCTGTGGGAGAACGAACTGGCCGGCTCCAGGAGCGTGCAACGGATCGTGGCCTTCCTGCAGCGCCACCCGCGAACGGCCGTGCTCGCCGGCATGTCCAGCGATCACCTCTTCGGGCCGAACGAGGAGCATCCCATCACGGCGCGGCACCTGGGCGGCACCGATCGGTACTACGAACCCTACAATGCGGCCTTGCTCGTGCGTCCCGACGGCAGTACCGAACCTTACCACAAGAGCAAGCTCGTGGCCTTCGTGGAGATCATGCCGTTCGAGCGCTTCCTCGGCCCGCTGATCGACTATTCGGTGGACCTCGGCGGGACCACCGGCAGCCTGGGCACCCAGACCGAGCGGGAAGTGATGAGCACCGGCGACGGGCGCGTGAAGGCCGCACCGATCATCTGCTACGAAAGCGTGTTCGCCGATCATGTCGCCGCGCACGTGCGCAACGGCGCCAACCTGCTCACGATCCTGACCAACGACGGCTGGTGGGGCACTTCGCCCGGGTACCGCCAGCACCTGCAATACGGGCGCCTACGTGCCATCGAGACCCGGCGCGACATCGCCCGTTCGGCGAACACGGGCATCAGCTGCTTCATCGATCAGACCGGTGCGATCCACCAGCCCACGGCATGGTGGACCCCGGCGGCCATCCGCGCCACGGTGCTCACCAACGACCGCATCACCTTGTTCGTGCGCTTCGGGGACCTGATCGGCAGGCTCGCGGTGTGGATCTCCATTGCCGTGCTCGTGTGGATGGTAGTGCGGCGTTTCGCAGGGCGCACCGCAACGGACCGACGACCGACGTGAAAGAAGAAAGGGCCCCGCAGGGCCCCTTCAGTTCATTCGTACCGTTCGATCAGTGCAATTGCACCTTGCGGGTGAGCACCTGTTCGCTGTTGCTCAGCCGCACCACGTACATGCCCATGGCCAGCGTGCCCTTGGCCATGCGCAGGTGGGTGATGCCGGTGTTGATCTTCTGGCTGAACTGCGTGGCGAGGATCTTCCCTTGCACATCAATGAGGGCCACATCGTGCACCGCGTCGAAACTGCTGCTCACAAGCACGTTCAAGGTCTCCCCATCGTCATACGCGCTCACGATCTGGATGCCGCCATCGGCCTCGCAGCCCGTTACCACGGTTGCGCTCACGCTGGAGCCACCGTCCAGGTCGGTCTGCACCAGACGGTAGTAGGCCAGCCGGGCCGGCTCCATGTCCACGAAGCTGTAAGTGTTGGTCTCGATGCTGGTGCCGGCGCCTTCCACCGTGCCCACTGCGAACCATTCCAAACCATCAAAGCTTTTTTCCACGGTGAAGTAGGCGTTGTCGTGCTCGGTCACCGTGGTCCACGTTACCACCACTTGTGTGCCCTGGCACTGGGCGTCGAAAGCGGTGAGTTCGATGGGAAGAGGTTCGCTCGCATCAGATAAGGTCCAAGAGCGGAACCACTGTGCGGCAGGAACAACAGCGGACGTCAACGAAGTGTTCTGCGTAGGGCCCGGCGAAAGCGCTGTGAAGCCACCTGTCGGAAGGTAATCGCCCCACCGGTTGGTCGTATTGTTGAAGCGTTGAGGATAGACAGTGGACCCAGCGACGATCGTGTTTCCTGCCGTCACTTCGTTGCGATCGTACACGAACGTTGCCACAGCAGCAGGGCTGGTGGCGTAGGAATAGCCTGTCCTCTTTGTATCCATGATCCAGAAACGGTCCACTACGTGACCGGATTCGTTGGTCGCGCCGGGGGTGAGGCCCGTACCGGTGGTGTAGTTGTTCATATGGGTCACATCGCTCGGCCTATAGTTGAAGTTGTTCCAAGTCGGCGCCGAAATGCCATAGTTGTATGTGGCGAAAACGACGGATCCGCCGGCGCTACCCGCAGTAGTGGGCAGGTAGGTGAGCGGCATTTTCACCCCGGATGGTGTAACGAACGGAAGAATGTAGCCAGGCGCAGCGGGCACGCTCGTACCGATCTGCCAACGCACCTGATCGAATTCCCCCTCGGAAATGATGGCGCCGCCCGT
>CAZFAW010000301.1:0-3829 GCA_964517015.1 uncultured Chryseobacterium sp. | reverse complement strand
TGACCGGCCCCCTGCACGCACGACCGCAGGCCCACGCACCACGCTCGGCGTTGCGCGCAGACCTGCACACCTGGTTCATCTATGCGTACCAGGCGCAGCCCACGCTTCCGCTGATGGACGACTTCTCCGTGGACCGCACGCGCCACCTCGACGCCGCGCCCGGCGATGCGGACGTGAGCCTGACCGATGTGGTGTACCACCTGGAGGTGGGCGGTGTGAGCACACCGGACATGGCCTTCCGTACCGATACGACCTGGCACTACACCGTTGACACCACCCAGGAGGACACCGTGATCATCACCCGTGCGGCGAACCCCGATGTGAGCGTGGTGCGCTACGACATCACCCAATACCCCTCGCCCAGCGACGGGATCCAAGGCTGGCCGCTCTACAACATCTTCGATACCGTGGGCGTGATCACCACGGCCGAAGACACCATCCCGCTCTCGCCGGACATCCTGCAGGACAGCCTCATGGTCTACACCGTGGCGGCCGGTTCCGCCACGTACGATATGAACGGGACGCCACAACCGCTGGTGCTGTGGCAGGAAGATGACGTGTACATCAACGGCACCTATCCGATCGATCCGCCCACGGTGGGCGTGGCCACCTTCGATGGCCTGGACCGCACCGGCTTCCCGTACAACCTCGTGGCCAGTTCCTATGGCCTGGCCGATCACCTCACCTCCGTACCGATCGACCTCACCAGCGTCCCGGGCGATTCGGTCTACCTGAGCTTCTTCTACCAGCCCCAGGGCCGAAGTGGCGACGACCAGGTGCAACCCATGGACAGTTTGCGGTTGGAGATGTATGCGCCGGACGAGGACACGTGGTACCTGCAGTGGTACACGCCGTACGTGCCGTTCCAGGCGTTCAAGCAGGTCATGCTGCCCATCACGGATGAGCGCTTCCTGAAGGACGGGTTCCGCATGCGCTTCAGCAACAAGGCCACCTTGAGCGGCGCGCTGGACCACTGGCACCTTGATTACGTGCGTCTGGGCCGCGATCGCACCTACGACGATACCGTGATCGTGGATGTGGCTTACGTCTACCCCGAAAGCAGCGTGCTGCAGCCGTACACCAGCATGCCGTTCGCCACGTATTCCGCGGACCCGGCCGCCCATACGGCGCAGAACGTCACAGAAACGTTGAAGAACCTGGACGTGAACGATCGATTCATCAGCTTCGGGTACGAGGCCGGCCTGCACGGCGATGCACTCTCGAACGTATACGACGACGGCCTGAACACGAGCGGCAACGCGAACAGTTCCTTCGGCGCCCTACAGCCGGTGAACAGCGCACCGGCCAACTATGTGCACGATCCCGCGCTCAGCGACACCTGCCAGGCGTTCTACGATGTGGTGATGTGGACGAACACCACCCCGGACATCAACCGCTACAACGACACGATCCGCTTCACGCAGGAACTGAGCAACTACTACGCCTACGACGATGGCAGTGCCGAGTGGGGCTACAGCCTGAACAGCACCGGCGCCAAGCTGGCCGTGCGGTACGACATGCCCTCGGGCGATTCGTTGCGTGCGGTGCGCTTCTACTTCGATCCCATCTTCAGCACCGATGATCCCACCGACGGGAATTTCCTCCTCACCGTCTGGAGCAGCCTCACACCGGAGACGATCATCCATCAGAACTTCACCTACGATTCACCGCAGTACCTGCCTTGGGGGCCGAACTACTTCGTGGAGTACCCGTTGGACAGCACCATCTGGGTGCCGGCCACCTTCTACGTGGGATGGACCCAGACCAACACGATCAAGATGAACCTGGGGCTGGACAAGAACCGGGACAACAGCGATCGCATCTTCTACAAGACCGGCACCACGTTCACGAACTCCTCCGTTGATGGTTCGCTGATGATCCGACCCGTGATGGCTTCCAACTGCAACCCGTACGCGGGGCTGCACGAACCGGCTGCCGATCCCGGCCTGCTGGTCTACCCCGACCCGGCGGACGCTTCGTTCCAACTGGCCGGTGTGCTGCCGGAGGGCATCGTTACGGTGCAATTGATCGATGCGACCGGACGTGCGGTGCGGTCCTATCCGGCGCGTACCCGGGACCGGTACGATGTGGCGGGCGATGCCGATGGGCTCTATGTGGTGCGCCTGGTCGACGACGCGGGCCGTACGGTCGCCACGACCCGCTTGTTGATCGAGCATTGATCGGATACGCATCGCGTGACATGGACAACGAGGGGATCGAGGGGCCCGGCGATGAGCAGGAGCTCTTCGAGCACCACCGGCTGGTGTGCGATCCCGGCCAGAGCCTGTTGAGGCTGGACAAGTTCCTGTTCGACCGGCTGGCGCATACCTCGCGTTCGCGCATCGCCGCAGCGGCGCGTAGCGGTAATGTGCTGGTGAACGGAAAGGCGGGCAAGCCCAGCTACAAGGTGAAGCCCGGCGATACGATCAGCATCGTGCTCCCCTATCCGCAGCGGGAATTCGAACTGCTCCCGGAGAACATCCCGCTCACCGTGCTGCACGAGGACGAGGACATCCTGATCATCGACAAGCCCGCGGGCCTGGTGGTGCATCCCGGCCATGGCAATTGGACGGGCACCCTGGTGAACGCGTTGCTGTTCCATTTCGGGCAGCTGCCTTCGGCGAAGGGCCAACCCGTGCCCCGGCCCGGGCTCGTGCATCGGCTGGACAAGGACACGAGCGGCGTGATGGTGATCGGCAAGACGGAGGACGCCCTGACGCACCTGGCCAGGCAGTTCTACGATCGCACGAACGATCGTCGGTACAAGGCCCTCGTGTGGGGCGCGTTCGATGCCGACGAAGGCACGGTGGAAGGGCACATCGGCCGCTCATTCAAGGACCGCACGGTGATGCAGGTCTTCCCCGACGGATCGCATGGCAAGCCGGCCCTCACGCGGTGGAAGGTCATCGAACGCTTCACCTACGTGACGCTCGTGGAATGCGAACTGGAGACGGGGCGTACCCACCAGATCCGCGCGCACATGGCGCACATCGGCCATGTGCTCTTCAACGATGCCGCGTACGGTGGCGATCGCATCATCAAGGGAACGGTCTTCACCAAGTACCGGCAGTTCGTTGAGAACTGCTTCGCCGCCTGCCCGCGCCAGGCGCTGCATGCGTACCTGCTCGAGATCGAGCATCCGCGAACGGGCAGGCGCATGCGCTTCGAGAGCCCCATGCCTGCCGACATGCGCACGGTGGTGGAAAAGTGGCGGCGGTACGCGGCCGCGGGAACCACCGGGGCCTGAGCCGGTCAAGGTGCGCGGCGGATCACCTTCCCGCTTGACGTGCGGGGAAGGTGGCGATGCACGATCCACTGGCGCGGCATTTCGTGCCGCGCCAGAACGGTGGCCAGCCGGCGCTCCAGTTCCGCGCGTTCGCTCGCGCCGATCGATCCGGCCTCCAGGACGATCGCCACCGCCTGCCCGAGCCGTTCATCGGGCACGCCGATGAAGTAGTGCGCCGGGGCGATCGTGCCGGTCGTGCGCGCCTCCAATTGCTCCGGATGGATCTTGAGCCCGCCGCTCAGGATCACATGGTCCGCGCGGCCCAGCCAATGGAACCGGCGCTCGTCCACCAGCTCCACCACATCGTTGGTCCGGTGCGTGGCGGTGCCGAGGTGAGGGGTGTGCACGATCAGCCGGCCTTGCTCGTCGAAGGCGAAGGTGACATCGCCGATGGCCGTGAACATGGAGGAATGCTGCGGCCCGTTCAAGCGGCGCAGGGCGACATGGGTCACCGTCTCGGTGCTGCCGTAGGAATGGTAGACCTCGATCCGCAAGGGTTCGGTCGCCGCGATCAGCGCATCGCTCACCGGGCCACCGCCCAGC
>CAZFAW010000300.1:0-3849 GCA_964517015.1 uncultured Chryseobacterium sp. | reverse complement strand
CGGCATCGATCGAAGTCCACCTCGAGCACCTGGTCGGCGAAGAAGTCGTAGCCGAGCTTGCCGTCGCTGCCTTCGCCGGAGAGCGAACTGGTGGCCAGCTCCACATCGTTCCAGCTACGCGAGCCGATGCGCAGTGCGTGGTGAGCACTGAGGTCCGATGCACCGCCTCCGCCCCAGGAGCCGGAGGTCACCTTCGCGTCGGTATGGAAGCTGTGCATGCGCGCTCGCGCGTCCTCGGTGATGTCGAGCCCGCGCATGCCGGTGTGGAACATGAGCCGCAACGTATCCTGCGCATCGATCACCGCCGTGAGCAGGATGTTGTTCTTCGCCGTGAGCACGAAGGGGATCGTGTCCGGCACGGCGCGCACCGGCGGCGGCATGTAACGAAGGTCCTCCGCGCGGATGGCGCTGCGCAGCTGCGTGAAGCAACTGTCCGTATCGTTCAGCAGGATCACGAAATCGAACACGTCGCCCGGCTTCAGCTCGAAGACGAGGGAATCCGCATCCGCGATGAAGCGCACCGCCTTGCTGGCGCGTGTGCGGTCGGCCACGTAGACATCGGGCCGCGCGTCGGGGTCGAGCGACCAGTAGCCCGAGCGCCGCTCCGCGCCATCCTGGATGGTGATCGCGGGCGTGTGCGAGCGCAGTACGATCGGGACTTGCGCCATCGCGCCGGGCAGCAACAGGAAAGGGATCAGGAAGGACGATAAGCGCATGCAAGCAAGATAGTTGGCGGGACTTCGGTATGGGCGCAACCGGTCCACGGGTCATATGCGGGCGTAGGCGCCGGTCGATCTCTCCGTGCATGGTCACGGTCGAGGAGAGCATGGTGTACCACAGCCGCCAGATGTCCCCGTTGCGCGTGGCCGCGCAGAGGTCGTCGCATTACGCGCGCGAAGGGGCTCGAGCACCGCGTGTTCGCCCACGAGGGCGATCGGATCACAGCAGGGACCGCATGTGCGCAAGGATGGCCGGTGCGAGCTCGGGAGCCGCACACACGCTGGTCACGCACGGGTCGTTGGCGCGATCCGCCGCAACAGCCACACCGCACCGATCACTTCCACGAAGCTCCAGGGGACCGCAACGGGCAGCACGCCGAAGGGCAGCACGCCCAGGTTCCCGACCACCAGCCACATGAGCACGAACCCGAAGCACCAACCGAGCGCCACCGTAGCCAGGAGGTCGTACCTGCGCGACAGGAAGTACAGCGTCACAGCGAAGCAAAGCGACCACAGCCCCCAAACCGCGCCGTTCACCGGATCGCCCGGGAAGGTCATGCCGAGCGCACGAAAGTGTTCGATCCACCGATCGAGGAGCACGAGCTGGTTGCGAAGGAACTCGTTGATGGAGATCCAGAGGGTGGCGGTGATGATCGCCAGGGGTGCACGCATGTTCGTCGGGGAAGCAGGGCGAATCTATTGGCCAGGCGCCGCGCTGCATCGCGTTGGGAGGTCCTGTCCGAACGGGGATCAGCGCGACCGGAGGTCGGTGCGCTGTCCCTACCTTGGTCGCGCGCGCCCACCAACGCACAACCTGCATGGGCACCCGGAAGAACGCTCCCGCACCCATCGGACGCCGCCGATCGGTATCCACGAAGAAGACCGTTCCCGCAGCGGGCATGCAGGTGCTTTCCGGCGGCAATCCGCGCGTGGCCAAGGCCGATGGCGATGCCCCGGTGCAAGCCTACATCGCACGCATGCCCGGCTGGAAACAGGAGGTCGGCCGGCGCATCGACGCGGTGATCACGCACACCGTGCCGCACGTGCGCAAGGCCGTGAAGTGGAACTCGCCGTTCTACGGGATCGACGGCAACGGCTGGTTCCTCTCGTTCCATGTGTTCACCCACTACGTGAAAGTGGCCTTCTTCAAAGGCAGCGCGCTGCGCCCACCACCGCCGGGTGGATCGAAGAGCCCCGACACGCGGTACCTCGACGTGCGCGAGGACGACACGTTGGATGAACGCGCCCTGGCGCGCTGGGTGGAGCAGGCGGCGGCACTGCCCGGGTGGAGCGGCCGGTAGTGCAGCGGGTCACTTCCCGCCTTCCACGTAGGGTCGTGCCCAAGCCAGCGCAAGCGGCATGGACGCCACCACGGTGAAGGCGTAGCGCGGCGGATGTTGGGCGTAGTACAGCGAAACGATGGCACGCATGTCCGCATCCTCCACCACGTTCGCCATGGCGATGATCGCCTCATCGGCATGGGTGTGCGCATACTGGTCCTGTTCCAGGAAAGTCATCGAAAATTCGCACCCGGAGGGCACCACCACGATCATCACGTAAGGTTCGTCGCCGAAGAACTCATCGCGCACGCGCATGGTCTCCCGGATGGTGCGCGCATCCAGGGCGATGCCGGGTTTCCAGCGTTGGACCACGAGCCGGCCGGTGCATTCAAGCCACGCGTGCTCGGTTTCGACCTCGCGCTTTCGTTCGTGCATGGGAGAGGATGCAGGGAACGTGGACCACGAAGATGCACCATCCGCCTGGTCCCGGCGCGTTCAGCGCATGCGCATCGCCACTGCGTTCCAGTTCACCACGTTCCACCAGCTCGCCAGGTACGCGATGCGCCGGTCCTGGTGCTTCAGATAGTAGGCATGCTCCCACACGTCCATGAGCGGGTTGTCCTCGTCGCGCGTGGACCTCACTTGCAGGCGCCCGGGCTCGATCGTCACGGGCTCACTGCTTCGGCAAGTCGTCCAGTCCAGCGCATCCAGCGCTTCCAAAGCGGCCGGGCCTTGCTTGCCTAGCAGGCAACCAGCCGCCCAACCCGTGATCCTCGCTACCTTTGGGGCCGTCTTTAGAAGCATTCTAAATAAAAGGAACGGCCATGATCAAGGTCTCCGAACCCGCTAAAGCGGAAGTCACCAAGCTCCTGGGTGAGGAGGGCCGTGGCCCGAACCACTTCGTGCGCGTGGGCGTGAAGGGCGGCGGCTGCAGCGGTCTGATGTACGACCTCACCTTCGACGACCAGATGAACGAAGGCGACAAGGTCTTCGAGGACAATGGCGTGAAGGTGGTGGTGGACAAGAAGAGCCTCCTCTACCTGCTCGGCACCACACTCGACTTCAGCGGCGGCCTCAACGGCAAGGGCTTCCAGTTCATCAACCCGAACGCCAACCGGACATGCGGCTGTGGCGAGAGCTTCTCGATCTGAGGTTCACCACAGAGTCACAGAGCGCACAGAGGGAATACCAATGGCAAAGTCCACACGGGTAAAACGGTCGAACAGGGAATTCGCATTCTCTGTGTACTCAGTGCCTCTGTGGTGAAGCATTCATGGCACAGGACACCGACGATATCCTCCGCGAGGTCACCGAGAAGGAATACGCCTACGGTTTCGTCACGGACATCGAGAGCGAGAAGGCGCCCAAGGGCCTGAACGAGGACATCGTGCGCTTCATCAGCAATAAGAAGGAAGAACCGGAGTGGCTGCTGGAATGGAGGCTGGATGCCTTCCGAATCTGGCAGAAGATGGTGGAGCCGGAATGGGCCCACGTCCACTACCCGAAGATCGACTACCAGAACGCGTACTACTACAGCGCGCCGAAGAAGAAGCCGACACTGAACAGCTTGGATGAGGCCGACCCTGAGTTGGTGAAGACCTTCGAGAAGCTGGGCATCTCGCTGGAAGAGCAGAAACGCCTGGCCGGCGTGGCGGTGGATGTGGTGTTCGATAGCGTGAGCGTGAAGACGACGTTCCAAGAGACGCTGAAAGAGAAGGGCATCATCTTCTGCAGTTTCAGCGAAGCAGTGAAAGAACACCCCGAATTGGTGAAGAAGTACCTGGGTTCGGTGGTACCGCGCACGGACAACTACTTCGCCGCGCTCAACAGCGCCGTGTTCAGCGATGGCA
>CAZFAW010000299.1:0-3864 GCA_964517015.1 uncultured Chryseobacterium sp. | reverse complement strand
CCACGATCATCATGTTCGGGCTCATGTTCGTGGTGTTCTACTTCTTCATGATCCGCCCGCAACAGAAGAAGGCGCGCGATGCCCGCAAATTCCGCGAGAGCCTGGGCAAAGGCACCCGTGTGGTCACCATCGGTGGCGCGCACGGCAAGGTCGTGGAGGTGGATGAGAAGACCGTGCTGCTCGAAGTGGACCAGAACGTGAAGGTCCGTTTCGAGAAGAGCGCGATCGCCATGGACAGTTCCCAGCAACTGACCGAAGAAACGGCCAAGGCCGCGAAGTAGCCTCGTTCCATGCTGCGTGTGGGGATCACCGGCGGCATCGGAAGCGGGAAAAGCACCGTATGCCGTATCCTCCAGGTATTGGGGGTTCCCGTGTTCCACGCCGATGCGGAAGCGCGGCGCTTGTATGCGGAGGATCCCGATGTGCGCGCTGCGATGATCGCCGGGTTCGGAGAGGACCTGTTCGCCACGGGTGCATTGGACAAGCGCATGCTGGCCAGGCTGATCTTCCGCAACGAGCAAGCACGGCACATAGTGAACAGCATCGTCCACCCGCGGGTGCGCCAACGGTTCGATCGCTGGTGCAGCGAACGGACCGCACATGCCTACGTGGTGATGGAGGCGGCGATGCTCGTGGAGACCGGCGGGCATGCGGCCGTCGATGCCCTGGTGGTGGTCACCGCACCGGAGAACGTTCGCATGGCCCGCGTGAAGCAACGCGACGGGGCGACGGAGGAGGATGTGCGGGCCCGCATGGCGGCCCAAGGCTCCGATGTGGAACGACTGGCCCTTGCCGATGCCGTGATCGTGAACGACGATAGCGCGCTCGTGATCCCCCAGGTATTGGAACTGCATGCTCGATTCAAGGCGGCATGAACGCATCGCGCCATCCGTTCGCCTCCGATACGCTGGTCCTGGGCCTGCTCTCGGTACCGCTGGCCTTCGCACGGCACCTGGTTTCGCTCGCCTTGGTCATGGCTGTCGTGGCCATCGCCCTCTACGGCTGGGGCCGCTGGCGTACCCGGGGCCGGAGCGTCGCACCGGCAAGCAGCAAGCGCGCGCGTACGGGCTTCCTTGCCGCGCTGGCCGGCCTCGTCTGTTCGATCGTGATGTGGGTGCTATGGGCCAGCAACTGGTTGCTGCAGCACTGATCAGGCCGAACGGCGCAGGGCGCTCCGGTGCGGATCCCCGGGCGGCATCAGGGGCTCGCAGCGGGCCATCAATCGTGTGAACAGTTCGGCCGTGGCTTCCGCATCGGGGCGAGCACGGTGCCGTGTTTCGAACGGAATGCCCAGGTGCCGGCACAAGCTGCCCAGATTGTAATGGGAGAGTCCGGGGAGCACCTGGCGACCCAGTTGCTCCGTGCACAAGGTGGGGCGTTGGAAGGAAAGGCCCACGCGAGCGAATTCGTGTGCCAGCACCGTCATGTCGAACCGCGCGTTGTGGGCCACGATCGTGCGACCGCGGGTGAACCCCTGGAGCATGCGGGCGGCCTGCCTGAAGGTGGGTGCGCCCCTCAGTTCTTCGCGTTGGATGCCGGTAAGGCGCTGGATGAATCCGGGCACCCGTTCCTTCGGGTCCACGAACGTGCTCCATCCGTCCACCACGTGCATGCCATCATGCAACAGCACGGCCATTTCGATCACCCGCCCGAGACGGGGGTCGCCGTGGGTGGTCTCCACGTCGATCACAGCAAAACGGGGTGCGGCCATGGGCCCCTTTCAACGTCGCAAACCGTTCCGGGTTCCGAAGCCCGTGAAAAGCGATATGTTGAAAAAACGTTCGCTCAATGATCGGGCATCCGTGGAAGGGGCTGCATATTTGCCGCCTTAAAAAAACAAGCTGCTGTTCAATGACTTCCCTGATCGATACCCGCATCGCCACCCTGGAGCGAAAGGAGGATGGGCGGCTGGACGTCCGCTTCAAACCCGATCAGCGCATCGATATCGCCGGTATCGAAGAGATCCTCGCCCAACGCCGCCGATCGTGCCCGGAGGGACCGTTGAGCGTGCTTGCGGTGCTGCCGCCGGATGTGGATTTCGATATCGCGGTGGTGATGAAGGACCACTATGCGGGGCTGGGGCTGGAGAATTGCACCAAGGCCCTGGCGTTCGCTGCGAATTCGGCCACCAACGAGCGGATCGTCGGGCTCTATTTCGCTTACTTCCCGCAGCAGTTCGCCACACGCGTGTGCAGCAATGAGAACGAAGCCACGCGCTGGCTGGCGGAACAGGCCATGGACCGCGTAGGTTCCTGAGCGAACATCCGTTCATTCGCCATTGGCGGAGCCCCCCCCTTTCCGTTCGGGCGAAGCGGGTATTTTGCCGCCCGCCCATCGGTGATCCGCGCCACCGGGCACATCGCGAACCCTATGTTCAGACCCCTGGCCCGTCTCATTTTCCGACTCATCGGCTGGCGCGTGGAGGATCATCGGCCCGCGGACCTGGGCAGTTGCATCTATGTGGTGGCGCCGCACACGAGCAATTGGGATTTCGTCATCGGGGTGTTCGCCCGGAGCATCGCCCACCTGGGGCATGTGAAATATCTGGCCAAATCCAGCTTGTTCAAGCCACCTTACGGCTGGCTCTTCCGCGCGCTGGGTGGCTACCCGGTGGACCGCAGCAAGAAGAACGACCTGGTGCCACAGGTGGTGGGGTATTTCCGGAACATCCCGGGGTTCAGCATCGCCATCACCCCGGAGGGAACGCGCAAAAAGGTGGAGCGCTGGCGCACCGGTTTCTATCACATCGCCCACCAGGCCGGGGTGCCAGTGGTGCTCACGGCATTCGATTACCCCACACGGCGCGTGATCTTCCGAGAACCCTTTGCCACCACAGGAGACAAGGACCGCGACATCGCCTTCATGATGGACTGGTTCCGCCGGTTCAAAGGTCGGCATCCGGAGAACGGGGTGATCTGAGGGCACGATCTTTGGCCGGAGAAAGCAATGATCCTCCCACGCGCAACGCTCCTTACCGCCCTCGTGCTCGCTTCGCTGCTTGCTCGCGCCCAGCAGGTCTTCCCGACCCTGGGCGGCGAAACCCTCGATGGACGGGTGCTGAGCCTTCCGGCCACCGGAGGCCAGGGCTATACGCTCGTGATCCTGGCCTATGGCAAGGGTGCCCAGAAGGACCTTGAAGCGTGGTACGAGCCCGCATACCTGCGGTTCATCGCGAAGCACGGGCTGATGGCCTCCGCGTATGCGTGCGACGTGTGGTTCGTGCCGGTGTTCGTGGGGGTGAACAAGGCGGCCTACGAACCCACGATCAAGAACCTGCGGAAGACCGCGGAGCCGGACATGGCGAACCACGTGCTGTTCTTCCGTGGCGCGTTCGAACCGATCCAACAGCAGCTCCGGTTGTCGCGCAACGACGTGCCGTACTTCTTCGTGCTGGACGGCACGGGACACATCGTACACCGGACGGAGGGGGCCTACAGCGATGACAAGCTGGATGCCATCGAGGAGGCCATGATGGAGTAGTGGATCCCAGCGTCCTCTATTTTCGCGGCCCATTCCTCCATCCATGAGAACCCACGTCCTCGCACTCGCACTTCCGCTGTTGGCCGCATGTGGCAGCACCGAGACCCCCGGCGGATCGGAGGGCCAGGCCAACCCCGGCACGGGGCAGGAGAAGACCACCGCACCGAACCCTACGGAACAACCCACCGACCGAACCGCCATGACCGAACCCACCGACGGCCTCTTCGCCACGTTCTACACCGCCAAAGGCAACA
Organism: uncultured Chryseobacterium sp.; assembly: GCA_964517015.1. Taxonomy (GTDB): domain Bacteria; phylum Bacteroidota; class Bacteroidia; order Flavobacteriales_F; family PHOS-HE28; genus PHOS-HE28. Next base: position 130 of record CAZFAW010000299.1, on the reverse strand, counting down.
TCACCTGCAAATTGGAGATGGAGAAGACACCCATGACCGTGGCCAATTTCGTGGGCCTGGTGGAAGGGTCGGTGAACAACACGTTCCGCAACCAGGGGCAGCCGTTCTACGATGGGCTGCTCTTCCATCG
>CAZFAW010000298.1:0-3880 GCA_964517015.1 uncultured Chryseobacterium sp. | reverse complement strand
GTGTTCGTGAAGAACGAGATCGAGGAGATGACCCTCCAGGAGATCGCCGACCGCAGTGGCGAGAACCTGAAGACCATCATTTCACGCAAGCGCTACGCGGTAATGAAGCTCCGCGAGCGCCTGAGGACCCTGTACGAAGAACTGATCCGTCCTTGAGGCGGGACCCAACGCATGACACCATGAAGACCTGGAAACGCATGTTGCTCTTTCCGCTGTTCGCGATCGCAGCCGCGCTGCTGCTCGGCACGGCGGTCATGTTCCTCTGGAACGCGATCGTGCCCGGGCTCACCGGCTGGTCGCTGATCTCCCTTCCCCACGCCATAGGGTTGCTGGTCCTGTGCCGGATCCTGTTCGGCGGGTTCCGCGGCCGGTGCGGTCCGGGCGGTCATGGGTGGAAGCACCGTGCGGTATGGCGCGAGCGCTGGGCCGATATGACGGACGAACAACGCGCGGAACTTCGGGCACGCTGGAAGCACCGTTGCGGCCCGCCTTGGACCAGGGAAGCTCCCTCCACCGGAAGTGGTTCGCAACAGCCCTGAACCTTACGTCTCGCGGGGGCGTTGCAGCATGGCCCGGTTCGTTCGTGCTGCCCGAAGGTGACGCACGCTCAGGCGCCGATCCACCACTTCCGAATGGCCTCCATCGCCTCGTCGCGCCCGCCCACATGGAGCACGCGCGCACGGTCCATCGGGTCGTAGTGGGTGAGCCAGAGCCGCAGGATCTCCACCGCACCCTCCGGCAATTCATGTTGATCGTCGGCGTCCATGGTCAAGAGCGAGCGATCCACGGGCAACGCGATCACCTTGTCGTCCCGTTCCCCGTCGTCGATCAGGGCGATGATCCCGATGGGTTCGATCTCCAAAATGGTGCCCGTGGGCAGTGCAGCGCACAGCACGAAGACATCGAGCGCATCGCCGTCGCCACCGCGCGCTTCGTCCATGAGGGTGTGCTCGATGTAACCGTAGTTGGCAGGGTAGGGAAGGAAGCGGATGCGCCGTGGAACGCCATCGCGCAGATCCACCGGGAACGTGCCCGTGGCCGCATCATGTTCCCGTTTGTCGCTGGAGCCGGCCGGTATCTCGATCACCGCCCGTATGCTGCCTGGGTCCTTTGCGTCCATGGCCCGAAGGTGCGAACCTTCAGGGTATCCGGTAGGTGATGCTGAAGCACGCCCCGAAGCTCCTGCTCTTCCGGTCAGGTCCATCGTCCGTCAGGGTCGAAGTGAGCTGGCCGCTGATCCCCGGTTCGATGCCGACGGCCCATGCTTCGTTCAGGGCGTACCGCACGTAGGCGCGCGCCGCATAGCCGAACACCACCGGTCGTAAGCGATCGCGCTGCAGTTCGAAGTACCCATCGCCGGTCGCGTTCGGCAACGCACCCCGCGACGAAGCGAGGAACGCGATCGTGGGCCCTCCCCGCAGCCCCACGTTCCAGCGCGCGCCCAGGCGTTCATGCACATCGAACAACAACGGCACTTCCACATAGCTCACGCGGTTCACGAGTTCGCGCGCTTCGCGCTGCTGGTGCGTCAAGGTGTTGGTGAGGACCTCCGATCCCAGGACCTGGAAGCTCGTATCCAGTTGACCGGTCACGTAGTACACCTCACCGCCGACGAGCACCGTGTCCAGCACCACCATGATCGTGGTGTCGATGGTGGAAAGGAACCAATGCGTGTAGCTGATCTGCTCGGTGCTGCTCAGCTCGGCCGCCTGGATCCGTTCGGGGTAGGCGGACAGATGCAGCCCGCTGCCGAATCCGAAATGGGCGCCCATCCGCATGAGCTCAGCGCCGAACACGCCCGCGTTCGCGCGTTCGATCTCCATGCCGGCCTCCACGCCGTCGTTCAGCCCGTACCGGTACATGGTCGAAGCGGCACCGGCGAGCAGGTTCACTTCCCAATGCCCGTTCGAAGCGGCCGGCGGCAGTGCAACGCCTGGCTCCAGGCTATCGATCCGTGCATCCGATGCGGTCGCAACCGGAAGCGCGCTCCTACCACTGGCGGGCGGAGCGGGCTGTCCCTGATCCGCGATCGCGGGATCGGCTGGCATCCCGGGCGCCGTGCGATCGACCGGGGCCGTTGTTGTGCCGAGCCGCTCCGTTCCAGGCACCGCATCGAACGGTGCGGCTGCGTTGATCGGCTGAACAGGCGCTGCTGCGTCCAGCGGTTGCTGCGGTCGATCCGCGTCGGTCCGGTCGCTCATGGGTGCATGCACCGCCATCGGCGGATCGGTCGTCGTGGTGGTTTGCACCGGCAGGGGCGGTTCCAGGCGGGCTGTCTGCCTTGCATCGGGGGGATCGATCAAAGATCCGGTGGTATGAAGACCGGCGGTCGGCGCGGGGTCGGCGATCGCACGCCCCGTTCCTTCCCGTGGCGAACCCGAGTGCCGGGTGTATGGAGCGGCTTGCGATGCTGCGGTCGTGGGATGCGCAGGCGCTCCGGGAGACATCGGCGCCGACGAGCCGTTCATTGGTGCGGGCGCTGCCGTTGCCTGCGGAACGGGAACCACGGACGTACCCTGTGTTCGCGGCGCCTCGGGGCTGTTGGCGGTGTGGATGGCAGGCCCTTCGGCCACGGCAGGTCGGTGATCCGATGGGGTGGAAAGGAGCCAGAGGGCGGGCGCGATCGGCAGCAGCAGGACGGCCAGCCACCACCAGCCCGCGCGCAGCCGCCTGCGGCCCGGGAGCGCGGTTTCCACGGCCTTCCAGTCCGCTTCATCGTAAGCGAAGGAACGCTCGGCCAGCTTGCGCCGCGCGATCTCGTCGAACGTGTTCAGGTCCTTCATCGGGATGCGGTTTGTGGGACGGAGCGGCCCGCCATGCGGACGATCGCGCGCTGCAGGATCGAGCGTGCGTGCGCCACATGCCATTTCGAAGTGCCCTCGCTGATGCCGAGCAGTCCGGCGATCTCCGCGTGCGGCAGTCCATCGATCGCGTGCAGGTTGAAGACGTTGCGCGACATCGGAGGCACGTTCATCAACAGATTGGCGAAGGCTTCGGCTTCCATCTCGGCCAGGTATTCGTTCACTTCCACGGATGCCGAGGAAGGCGGGGGCGGCCCCAGTTCCTCCATCGCGTTCCGTTCCTTGTTCTTGCGGTAGTCGTCGATCACGGTGTTGATCACGATCCGGCGCACCCAGGGCATGAAGGGGACATCGGCCTTTCGTTCTCCGATGTTCTGGAGGACCTTGAGGAAGGCTTGGTTCATGCGTGCGGCGGCATCCTGACGGTTCCGTTCGTAGCGCGTGCAGATGGAGAGCATGGTGCCGTACAGCGAGCGATACAGCTCGTACTGCGCCTTGGGCTCCTTTCGGATGCAGCGTGCTATGAGCGATTCGGTCACCATGTCCATGCATGCGAGGGCGCCTCCTCCGGGAAGCGCCCTCGCATCGTCATGCGTTCGAGGATCAGCGTTTCACGAAGCGCCGTCCGATCGCATCGTTCCCTTCTCCGATGCGCAACACGTACATGCCGGATCCCAGGCCGGTGAGCGGGATCGTGGTGCGGTTGCCACCGAGCACCAGGGCGCGTTGGCTCTGCCATACCACGCGGCCGGTCATGTCGTGTATGCGCACCATCCTGTTCAGCTCGTGCGTGCTGTTCAGCGAGATCTGGATCTCCTCCGTCGCGGGGTTCGGCCAGATCTCCAGGTTGCTCAAGGTGTTCACTTCCACCACTGCGGCGGTGCTGTCCTCGGGGTTCCTCACGTTCAGCGTGAAGCCCGAAGCGCGATCGGTACCACCGCCGGCGAAGGGTGCAAGGATGCCGGTGCTGTCGATGGCCACCGTATCGCAATGCGTGCTCACGCAGCCCAATCCGTCGTTGATGGTGAGGCAGAGGTTGTAAGGGCCGTTGCCGCTGTAGTTGTGCGTCGGGTAGGGAT
>CAZFAW010000297.1:0-3902 GCA_964517015.1 uncultured Chryseobacterium sp. | reverse complement strand
CTGGCTGGCGATCATCGGTGCGCTGTACGCGGGCTGGATCGCGTTCCAGCAGACCGATCTGAAGCGCCTGGTGGCCTACTCCTCTTTGAGCCACGTGGGCCTGCTGTGCGCGGGCCTGTTCGCCGGGAACGCCTATGGGGCGGGCGGCGCGCTCTTCCAAGCCTTCGCGCACGCCGTGCTGGTGGTTGGCCTTCTCTACATCGTGGGCGCGGTGCGGCAGCGCACGGGAACGTTGGACCTGGGCGCCCTGGGCGGTTTGAAGCTTCAGGCGCCACGGCTCGCTGCACTGTTCTTCCTGGTGATGGTCAACGCCGTGGCCCTTCCCCTCACCCAGAGCTTCGTGGGCGAGTGGCTCATGTTCAACGGTCTGTGGCAGCACGATGGCTGGATGGCCTTCGCGGCCGTGGCCACGATCATCATCGGTGCGGTGTACATGCTCTACGCCTACCAACGTGCCATGCTCGGACCGGACAACCCGACGTTGCGCATCGCCGACGCCGATGGCAACGATCACTTCTTCCTTGTCCCCCTGATCGCCGCATCGCTCGTGCTCGGCCTGTATCCGGCGCCGATCCTCGACCTGGTCGAAGCGCCGGTGCAGCAGTTGATCAACTCCGTGGCCGCTTTCTGACATGAGCACGCTGGTCCTCCTCTCGATCCTCGGCGTGGCCCTGCTCTACATGGGTCTCGGCACAGGCAAGCGCCTGCTGGGGCCCACCGCGGTCCTCGGGTTGGTGGTGGCGCTCGTGTTCACCTGGACGGATTGGGATCCGGGTCTGCCCCAATTCCCCGCCATGTACGCCGTGGACGGTATGGCGCGCCTGTTCAACTGCACCTTGATCGGCATCACGCTGCTCCTGTTCCTGTTCGGCCTGGACCAATACGCTGGTGAGCAGGAGAACGTGGCTGAACAACTCGTGCTCATGGTCTTCTCGCTCGTGGGGGCGTTGCTCCTCACGAATTGGAGCAACCTGCTCATGCTCTTCCTGGGCGTGGAGATCCTGAGCATCCCCCTGTACATCCTGGCAGGTGCGAAGAAGCACAGCCTGCGCAGCAGCGAGGCCAGTTTCAAGTACTTCCTCATGGGTTCGTTCGCCAGCGCGTTCCTGCTGATGGGCATCGCCCTCATCTACGGCATGACCGCGAGCTTCGATGTGAACGTCATCGCGGCGAGGATGGGTGCGACGGGAAGCACCGACATCCTCTTCGTGCTGGGCTGTTTCTTCGTGGCCGTGGGCCTGGGGTTCAAGGTGGCCGCGGCACCCCTGCACTTCTGGAGCCCGGATGTGTACGAGGGGGCGCCCACCATCGTCACCGCCTTCATGGCCACGGTGGTGAAGACCGCCGCGTTCGCCGCCCTGTACCGCTTCGTGCACATGACCGCCCTGCCTGCGGCGCTCGTGAACACCCTGCTCGCAATGACCGTGCTGACGCTCTTCGTGGGTAACGTGGCCGCCCTGCGGCAAAGCCATTTCAAACGGCTCATGGCATACAGCAGCATCGCGCACAGCGGGTTCCTGCTGCTCGCCGTGCTGAGCGGCGGCGCGAACGCACAGGTCGTCCTTCTGTACTACCTCACCACCTATGCGATCGGCACCGTGGGACTGTTCGTGCTGATGGTGCTTGCCAAACGCGCCGCCAACGGCGATGAGCACATCCGCATCTTCCGCGGGTTGTTCCGCGCGCGGCCCTGGCTGGCGGTGATGCTGTTGTTCCTGCTGCTCTCCATGGCCGGCATACCGCTCACCTCCGGTTTCGTGGCCAAGTACCAGGTGTTCATGCTGGCGGTGGGTGCCGACCACCTGCGCACCGGCCTGTTCGCCGTGTTGATGGCCCTGGTGGGCATCTACTATTACGCCGTGGTGATCCGGGAGGCGTTCACGCCCGTGGAGGACACGCCCGCGCTGGTGGTGAGCCCGCTGAACGTCGCGCTCATCTCCCTGTGCGGTATCGCGGCGGTGGCCTTGGGCATCTGGCCGCTGGGGCTGTTCTGAACGGCTTGATCCAGTTCGATCCGCGCCGTTCATGCGCTTCAATGGAGCGCCGCGTTCGCGGCGGCACCTTTGTGCCGTCGGATGCACCGCACGGATCCGCCGTCCAGGCCGGTCCGCACAAGGGCGCCCCGACGCACACGATGAACACCGTCCTCCACAAAGCATCGTCACGCGGCCACGCCCACCATGGCTGGCTGGAGTCGTATCACACCTTCAGCTTCGCCGGCTACCACGATCCGGAACGCGTGCACTTCGGTGCGCTCCGTGTATTGAACGACGACACCGTGGCACCGGGCAGGGGATTCGGCATGCACCCGCACGACAACATGGAGATCATCTCCATTCCCCTCCATGGCGATCTGGCGCACAAGGACAGCATGGGCAACACCCAAGTGATCCGCAAGGGCGATATCCAGGTGATGAGCGCGGGAACGGGCATCGCGCACAGCGAATACAACCGGAACGCCGACATACCGGTGGAATTCCTGCAGATCTGGCTCTTTCCCCGCGAGCGCAACGTGGTGCCGCGCTACGATCAACGTACGCTCGATCCCGCCGAGCGGGAGAACCGGTTCCAGCAGGTGCTGGGCCCCGACCCCAACGGGGCTGGTGTGTGGGTACACCAGGATGCCTGGTTCCACCTCGGGAAATTCGACGCGGACCGTGCGGCCGGCTACGATCTGAAGCGCGCAGGCAACGGGGTCTACGCCTTCCTGCTCGAAGGAACGGCCACGATCGCAGGCCAGCGATCGGAACGTCGCGATGGCCTCGGCATCACCGGCGTGCAACGCGTCGAGGTGACGGCCGGAGCATCCGGAGCGGAGATCCTGCTGATGGAAGTACCCATGTGGCCCCCCCAGAACGGATAACCCCAATGAACATGATCACAGCAACGACGACAAAGACCAAGTGGACCATCGACCCCGCACACAGCGAAGTGCAGTTCAAGGTGAAGCACCTCATGATCACCACGGTGACCGGGAGCTTCCAGAAGTTCGGCGCCGATATCGAGACCGTGGGCGACGACCTGAGCAAGGCACGCGTATCCTTCTGGGCCGATGCGGACAGCGTGACCACCGGCAACCCGGATCGCGACAAGCACCTGAAGAGCCCCGAGTTCTTCGACGGTGCCAACCACCCGAGGATCCTGTTCACCGCCACGCGTTCGGAGAACGTGGATCACGATGGCAGCTGGACGCTCCACGGCGATCTCACCATCAATGGGATCACCAACCCCATCGCCTTGGATGTGGAATGGGGCGGTGTGATGAAGGACCCCTGGGGCAACACCAAGGCGGGTGTCACCATCAATGGCAAGCTGGACCGCAGCAAATGGAAGCTGAACTGGAACGCCGCGCTCGAAGCGGGCGGCGTGCTGGTGAGCGATGAAGTGCGCATCAGTTGCGAGGTGCAACTGGTGAAGCAGGGCGACCCCGTGGCGTGAGGCCACCTCCCGGAACGAAAACCCCGGCCTTGGGCCGGGGTTTTCGTCTTCATGGGGCGGATCGCTCAGTCCTTCACCACGGTGCGCACCACGGTGAGCCCGTTCGTGATGGCACGCAACGAGTAGATGCCGGCGGGCAGGGCGCGCAGGTCGAGCTCCATGCGTGTGGCATCGCCAAGTACCGTGTAGCGGTCACTGGTGATCACCGTGCGGCCCGCTGCATCGAAGAGTTCGGCCCTCGGGCGGTTCGTACCGGTCGGCAACTCCACGAACAGGCGATCGGTCGTTGGGTTGGGATAGAGGGAGACAGCGGATCCGTCGATCTCGCCGATCGCCGAAGGGATCGAGCTGTACGCGATGTCATCGATGTAGTACTCGCCGTCGGTGCCCGTGGTGGCACCGGCATAGGCGAAGAAGTCGATCGATCCGAGCGAATTGGTGCCCGCAGTGCCATCCGTTTGCGT
>CAZFAW010000296.1:0-3908 GCA_964517015.1 uncultured Chryseobacterium sp. | reverse complement strand
TGGCGATCCGTGAGCGGTTGGAAGGGAGGACGACCGGCCCCTGCACGCGCAAACCGGCCTCTACTTTCGCACCCGCAATGAGCAAGGATCGGTGCAGTAGGACCATGCTGGCGTTCCTGGCCATAACGGCCGCGCTGGCAACGCAAGCCCAGGAACGCTTCACCATAAGCGGCTATGTGCGCGACGCCTCCACCGGGGAGACCATGATCGGTGCATCGGTGTTCGTGAACGACCTGGGCAAGGGCACCTCCACCAACACCTACGGCTTCTATTCGCTCACCATTGAAGGTGGCCGGCACACCTTGTCCGGTTCCTTCCTCGGGTTCGAGACCCTTGAACGGAGCATCGACTTGAACGCCGACCTCCAATTGAACATCGAGCTGATGCCCCGCTCCTTCGTGGCCAAGGAAGTGGAGGTGATCGGCGAAAAGGGCGGTGGCAACGTGGAAAGCACCACCATGGGCCGCGACGAGATCGATGTGCAGAAGCTGAGCACGCTGCCCGCCCTGCTGGGGGAAGTGGACATCCTGAAAACGATCCAATACCTGCCGGGGGTCAAGAGCAACGGGGAAGGGAACAGCGGTTTCTACGTGCGCGGTGGCGGGCCCGACCAGAACCTGATCCTTCTGGACGAGGCCGTGGTGTACAATGCCAGCCACCTGTTCGGTTTCTTCAGCGTGTTCAATGCCGACGCCGTGAAGAACATCGAACTGTACAAGGGTGGCATGCCTGCCAACTATGGCGGCAGGGCCAGTTCGGTGCTCGACATCACCATGAAGGAGGGCAACGACAAGGAACTCCACGGGCAGGGCGGGATCGGCCTCATCAGTTCGCGGCTCACCCTGGAAGGGCCGCTGGTGAAGGAACGCGGTTCCTTCATCGTGAGCGGGCGGCGCACCTACATCGATGTGCTCACCAAACCCCTGATCGACCCGGAAAGCGCCTTCGCCGGCAGTGGCTACTATTTCTACGACCTCAACGCCAAGGCGAACTACCGGCTCAGCGACAAGGATCGTTTCTACCTCAGCGGCTATTTCGGTCGCGATGTGTTCGATTTCAAGACCAGCAACGAAGGCGACCCGAGCTTCCGCATTCCCTGGGGCAATGCCACGGTGGCCGCCCGTTGGAACCACGTGTTCGGCCCTCAGCTCTTCTTGAACACCACCGCCACCTACAGCGATTACCAGTTCGAATTCCAGGGCGAACAGGACGTGTTCTCCTTCAGCCTCTTCAGCGGGATCCAGGACTACGGATTGAAACTGGACCTGAGCCATTACCCCGATCCGCGCCATCGGTTGAAGTACGGCGGGCAGTACACCTACCACATCTACACCCCGAGCACCGTGAAGGTGGCCAGCGGCGAAACGGACTTCAACATCGACGAGCCCAGCAAATTGCGCGCGCACGAAGCGGCCATCTATGCGCAGGACGAGTTCGACCTCACGGACGAGTGGCGTTTCATGGCCGGGCTGCGCTTCAGCTGGTTCGCCCACGTGGGTGCGTTCAAGGAATACGTGCTCGACGGCAACGGCGAAGCGACCGACGAGACCATCGACTATGCGTCGGGCGAACGGATCAAGGGATACGCGGCGCTGGAACCGCGCCTCGCCATCCGGTACAAGCTCGATCCCACGAGCAGCCTGAAGGCCAGTTTCAACCGCAACCAACAGTACGTGCACCTGGCCAGCTTCAGCAGCATCGCCCTGCCCACCGATGTATGGGTACCCAGCGGGAAGAACGTGAAACCCCTCGTAGGCCAGCAATACGCGGCCGGGTATTTCCGCGACCTCGCCGGGAAGACCTTCGAAGCGAGCCTCGAGGTCTACTACAAGGACCTCTTCAACCTCGTGGAATACGCCGAAGGCGCACAACCGCAGGACAACGGGAACACGAACTACGATGCACAATTCGTGTACGGGAACGGGTACAGCTACGGCGCGGAACTGTTCGTGAAGAAACGTGTGGGCAAGTTGAACGGATGGGTGGGCTACACCTGGAGCAAGACCTACAGGATCTTCGATGCGATCAACGACGGGAACGAGTTCCCCAGCCGCTGGGACCGCACGCACGACATCAGCGTGGTCGCGGCATACGACCTGAACGAACGCTGGAGCTTCGGCGGCACCTTCGTGTACAGCACCGGCCAGGCCGTGACACTTCCCGTGAACCGCTACTGGGTCGATGGGCACCTGGTGAGCGAATACACCGAACGGAACGGCTTCCGCATGGCGCCATACCACCGGCTCGATCTGGCGGCCACACTGCGCAACAGGAGCACGAAGCAGGCGACCGACAAGGCCACCGGCGAGGTGAAGGAGGTTCCGCGGCGCTGGCGAAGCAGCTGGACGTTCGGGATCTACAACGTGTACAACCGGGCCAACCCCTATTTCATCTATTTCGACAGCGAAGGAAACCCGGCGAACGGGGACTTCGAGGTCACCGCCAAGCAAGTGTCGCTCTTCACCATACTTCCCTCCGTGACATGGAATTTCCAATTCTGATGCGACGCGCCATCCTTGCCGTTCCAGCGGCCGCGCTGTTGTTCGCAGGATGCGAGAAGGAGATCACCGTGGACCTGCCCGAAGCGGAGGAGAAGCTCGTGGTGCAGGGCACGATCGAGCCCGGGCGCGCACCCATCGTGGTGCTCACGCACACTCAGAGCTTCTTCGACCCCACCGACCTGAACAGCCTGCTGGGCATCTTCGAATACGGTGCGGTGATCACCGTGGACGATGGCAATGGGCCGGTGCAGTTGGAAGAGGTATCCGGTACCGCCATCCCGGATGCGATCCTGGCCGATGCGGCGCAGATGATCGGGCTCGAACCGGTGTTGATCCAATACGCCGGGATCCCGATCTACACCCGCACGGACGGCACCCTCCTGGGCGAGGTGGGCCGTACGTATTCCCTCACGGTACAGCAGGACGGAAAAACCCTGTCGGGCACCACGGAACTGTTCGCCGCGGAACCGCTCGATTCCGTGTGGTTCAAACTGGCCAACCAGTCGCAAGGCGATGACAGCCTCGGCTTCATCTGGCAGACCACGAGCGATCCCTTGGGCGTGGAGAACCACTACCGCTGGCTCGCACGGCGTATCGGCCACGATCCCGACGGCACCATCAAGGATGCGTTCTTCATCGCACCGTACTTCGCCGCGTTCGAGGACAAGTACATCGACGGCCTCACCTTCGACTGGAGCATCAACCGCGGCAGCGAGCCCTACAGCGACGATGACGACGATACGAACGAGGAGTCGGGCTACTTCAAGCGCAACGACACCGTGGTGATCAAGTTCTGCAGCATCGGCAAGGCCGAATTCGACTTCTACAACAGCACGGACAACAACACCACCAGCCAGGGCGATCTGTTCAGCAACCCCAGCAACGTGACCAGCAACATCACCGGCGGCCTGGGCGTGTGGGCGGGCTGGAGCCCGTGGTACGATACGCTGGTGTGCACACCGTGACATGGCGCAAGCGGCCGATCCCGCGCCCGGGGTATTTTCGCGCCCCTTTCCTACCATGAGCGACTTCCCTTCGCACGTCAAATGCCTGATCATCGGCAGCGGGCCGGCCGGATATTCCGCCGCGATCTACGCCGCACGCGCCGACCTTGCCCCCGTGGTGATCGAAGGCCCCCTGCCCGGCGGCCAACTCACCCAGACCACCGAGGTGGACAACTACCCCGGCTATCCGAACGGGCGCAGCGGACCGGAAATGATGGAGGACCTGAAGGCCCAGGCCCTGCGCTTCCAGACACGGATCATCAGCGGCTGGGTCACTGCGGTGGACTTCACCTCCAGCCCTCACAAGGTGACGGTGGACGGCACGCACACCATCACGGCCGATGCGGTGATCATCAGCACGGGTGCCAGCGCGAAATGGCTGGGGCTTCCCAATGAAACCCGG
>CAZFAW010000295.1:1684-3909 GCA_964517015.1 uncultured Chryseobacterium sp. | reverse complement strand
CCAGAGCACGCTCAGGACGATGGCCCAGAGGGCCGCCCTTGCCGTTCCACGCAGGGAGTTAACGATGGACCGCTTCATGCCGGGGCCCAAAGATGATCGGCTCCCCGATCGAAGGCACGTTACGAACGACGAAGCGAGGCTCTCGCCTCGCTCCGTGGTCCGGTCCGGTGCATTTCACCCCTGTTGCTTGTTCCGGACCATGAGGTGATAGAGGATGAGCGACGAACCGCCGCAGAGCATGATCATGATGAAATATGCGGTGGGCTGGTCGTCTTCCGGTGCGAACATGGCCTGGTCCAACATGTGGCCGAAGAGCAGCCCGAGCCCGATTGCGACGAGGAACATGCCGTTCCGCAACGAGCGATATGGTTCCGGCCTTCCGCCGATCAAGGTGGGGTCCATTCCCTTCTCGATCATGGCCATGCGCTGGCGATGCCGCGATGCAACGGAGATGTAGACCATCCCGAAGATCATGGCGAAACATGCGATGGGGATGAGGAATTCGGCGTTCATGGTGCGTTGTTGTTGTGTACTGGTCATACGACGCAGGTGGGCACGGCCCGGTTACACACCGTCCGCACCATCGCCATCCCGCCTGTGTAGCGGGACCCGCAAGCGACTTCCACCGGTGCACCTTCGCGTAACCGTCGAACGGTATCCCGCGTCCCACCAACGTTGCGCGCGTGAACGAGGATCAAGCCATACTGCTTGCCAGGCAAGGCGACCAGCGCGCCATGGGCTGGCTCATTTCCCGCTACAAGCACATGGTGTACACGGCCGCCTATCGGATCACGCGCAATCGCGAGGATGCCGAGGAGGTCGGGCAGGACAGTTTCGTCAAGGCTTTCGCGCACTTGGCCGGATTCTCGGGCGGGAGCAGGTTCAGCACGTGGTTGTTCAGCATCACCTACCGCTCGGCCATATCACACTTACGCAAACGCCGTGAACGGACCGAAGCGCTCGATGCCCTCGGGAAGGCAGAGCCGAACGGTTGGGATCCGCGCGCCGGCGAAGCCACCGACCGGCAGAGGGCCCTTGAGCTTGCATTGGCCCGATTGCCGGAGGAAGATGCCGCGATCGTATCGTTCTTTTACCTTGAAGAGATGAGCGTGGAGGAGATCGTAACCGTGACGGGACTTACGGCGTCGAACGTGAAGGTGAAGCTGCACAGGAGCAGGAAGAAACTGATGACCGCGCTGCAGGAACGCTTGAAGGACGAAGTATGGACACTGACCGTGGATTGACCGATCAACGCGTGGACGACGCGCTACACCATCTGTTCCAGGAGGCCGGCCATGGCTCGCCTTCGCCGGGGTTCGAACAACGGATCCTGAACCGGTTGGCCGTAGCTCCCCGATCGATCGCCCCGTACGACCGGCCGTTGATCCCCTGGGCCGGATGGGCACTTGGCGGGACCTTCGTGGGTGCGCTCATCCTCGTTGCGATCCTGTTCCCGTCGAACGGGAACGGGATCGTGGCCGAGTTCATGCGTCGCGCACCGCACTTCGACCTGCACATGGACTGGCGTTCGCCGTGGCTGTTCGTCTTCGCGGCGTGCGGCGCACTGTTCCATCTGCTGGACCAGACGCTGACCCGCCGCACGCGTTTTCGCGCATCGCAGCGCTGAGGATCACAAGCAGGCCTTCACCGCAGCGATCACGGCATCGTAATCCGGTTCGTTCCCGAGTTCCGGTGTGATCGCTTCGTACCGGATCACCCCTTGTCGATCCACCACCCATGTGACCCGGCCTAGGGTACCGCGCATGGGGCCCTCCTCGATCGCGGCGTTCCAGCTTCCGGCCATGTCGCGGAAACGGAAATCGGAACCGGTGTCCACCCGGTCGATGCCTTCGGCCGCACAGAACCGCTTGAACGCGAACGGCAGGTCCATGCTGATCAAGAGCACACGCGCACCAAGGCCGGCGGCCAGCTTGTTGAAGTTCCGCGATTCCATTGCGCAGGTGCTCGTATCCACGCTCGGGAAAGCGGCAACGACCACCACCTCGCCGAGCATCGCGGAGAGTTCGGCATCGCTCCGGTCCTGCCGGACATACCGGAGCCGGGGTGCGGGTCGGCCTGATCCGGGCAACGGCCCGATCAATCGTGGATGTGCCATGGTGATCGTATGCTCAACGGTCGCTCTCTTCGTCCATGATCGCCGGCAATGCCCCTTCGTACACCTCACGTGCCTCCTCCACCGTGCCGAAGGGCTCATCATCCACCAC
>CAZFAW010000295.1:0-1584 GCA_964517015.1 uncultured Chryseobacterium sp. | reverse complement strand
CGCAACACGTTGTGGTGCCGCACGAGGTATTCGCTGCAGGCGATGTCGTCGGTGGCGCGGCCGATGAGGTAGATCAGGTCCCCTTTCTGTTTGAACCCGATCGACATGGTGCGCTGGACATCGTTCACGATGCCCACCATGCCGATCGTTGGCGTCGGGAACACGGCCACATCGCCCTTGGGCGTAACGGTCTGGTTGTAGAAGCTCACATTGCCGCCGGTGACCGGGGTGTTGAACGCACGGCAGGCCTCGCCCATGCCGCGGATCACGTTGGCGAATTGCCAGTACACCTCGGGATCGTACGGGTTGCCGAAGTTGAGGCAGTTGGTGACGCCGCAGGGTTCGCCGCCGCTGCATACGATGTTGCGTGCAGCCTCGCCCACCGCGATCATGGCGCCCTTGTATGGATCGGCCTCGACATACCGCCCATTGCAATCCACCGTGACCGCCAGTCCCTTGTTCCCACCCGCCTCCTTCAACAGCACCAGCCCCGCATCGCTCGGATCGTTGGTGCCCAGGTTCAGCGTGCGCACCATGGTGTCGTATTGCTCGTACACCCAACGTTTGCTGGCGATGTTCGGACTGGCAAGCAGGTCGTACGCCACGGACCGCAGATCGTCGGGCTCGGGGACCAGATCGGTGGTGAAGGCACGGTTCTCCTTCATGTACGCCGGCTCCCTCTCCTCGCGCGTGTAGATCGGGGCTCCACCGCCCAGCACGAGGCTGTCGGCCGGCACTTCGGCCACCAAGTCGCCATGGTGGAAATAGCGCAGCATGCCCCCGTTGGTCACGGTGCCGATCCCCACGCAATGCAGGTCCCACTTCTCGAAGATCCGCTCCACCTCGTGTTCGCGGCCCTTCTTCACCACCACCAACATGCGTTCCTGGCTCTCACTGAGCAGGATCTCCCACGGCCGCATGCCCTCCTGACGGGTGGGCACGCGGTCCAGATGAACGTCCATGCCGCTCTCGCCCTTCGCGCTCATTTCACTGGTGCTGCAGGTGATGCCCGCGGCGCCCATGTCCTGCATGCCCACGATGGCATCGGTGCGGGAAAGCTCCAGTGTGGCTTCCAGCAGGAGCTTTTCCATGAAGGGATCGCCCACCTGTACGGCGGGCAGGTCCTCCATGCTGGTGTCGGTGATGTCCTTGCTGGCGAAGCTTGCACCGTGTATGCCGTCCTTGCCGGTGGCACTGCCCACGATGAACACGGGATTGCCCGCCCCCTTGCTGATGGCGCTGATCACGCGGTCTGTGCGCACCACGCCCACGCTCATGGCGTTCACGAGGGGATTGGTGGTGTAACAGGGATCGAAATACACTTCACCGCCGAGCACGGGCACACCGAACGCGTTGCCGTAGTCGCCGATGCCCTTCACCACGCCGCGCATGTGCCAGCGGCTCCGCTGCTCCTTGCTGATGTCGCCGAACCGCAGGCTGTTGAGCTGCGCGATGGGCCGTGCACCCATGGTGAAGATGTCTCGGTTGATGCCACCCACGCCCGTGGCCGCACCCTGGTAGGGTTCGATCGCGCTGGGGTGGTTGTGGCTCTCGATCTTGAAGGCGCAGGCCCAGCCGTCGCCG
>CAZFAW010000294.1:0-3914 GCA_964517015.1 uncultured Chryseobacterium sp. | reverse complement strand
CTCCGGGGGGCCGCTCGCGGACAGCGTACGGCTCGGCATCGCCGCCGTGGTGCCGTTGGACGGCTACGCCCTCTTGGACAACGTGTACATCGATGGCCCGAGCACGGCGGTGGACGGACCGGCGGCGCAGGTTCCGCAGGTATGCTGTGCGAACGACCAGCTTCTCATTGCGTGGTGGTCCGGTTTGAACGCGGTCGATGTGTTCGATGGCACCGGCCGTTCGCTCGCGCACGTGGATGCGCATGGCGCCACGCGGATCGCGATCCCGATCGGCGACCTGCCGCCTGGACCCTGCTTCGTACGGGTGCACGGCCCCGCTGGCGACCGCGCGGTGCGCACGGTGGTGCCGCCGCGTTGAGCGGGGCGCTTACCGTCGGGTTCGCGCGCGGAATGCTGAACTTGCCCGTACATGAGCGCCTACGATATCCTGATCCTGCTGAGTGCGCTGGTCATTTTCAGCTACCTGTTCGACCTGTTCGCGAAGCGCACGCGATCGGTGCCCGTTCACGAACTTCACGGCCTCTCCGGATCCGCACCCGCACAACCCTCTTTCCATCGCCGCGTCTTCGAACACACGACCGCAATGCGCCTGTTGATCGCCACCCTCCTTCTGCTCGGACTTGCTCCAGCCCGCGCGGCCGTTACTGAAGTGCTGCACCTCACCTTCGATAACGGCATCGTTGGCCCCACCTGGATCGTGGCCGGGGATCAGCCCGATTTCGTCGCCAACGGAGCCGGCCTGTGCTTGCGCATGAAGTCGAACGACCTGCAATCGCAGACCGTGTTGACACCGCCCTACGCACCGATGGTCTTCATCCCCGTTCCCGGCGGGTACCAATCCGCCACGGCCTACCGCCTCCAGATCTCCGGCGCCACCGACCCGCTTCCCGGCGGCTTCCCGCGCAGCTACGCCTACCTCGGGTTCTGGGACAGTGGCCTGGGCCAGCCGTACATGTTGGGCAC
Source organism: uncultured Chryseobacterium sp. (assembly GCA_964517015.1). Taxonomy (GTDB): domain Bacteria; phylum Bacteroidota; class Bacteroidia; order Flavobacteriales_F; family PHOS-HE28; genus PHOS-HE28. The sequence continues at coordinate 2,951 of CAZFAW010000294.1, read as the reverse complement.
GTATGCACAGTTCGAGGCCGGATGGGAGACCCCCGCGTTGCCCTGGCAGGAAAGCGGCTTCTCCCCGGGAGCGATGACCTTCGGCGTGTTCCTGCAACCGAGCATGGACGCAGGATGGACCTGCACACAAACGCGCCTGCTCTTCGATGAGCTCGTGGTGCAGAGCAAGCCGCTCGGCGCATCGGCGGAAGGCATCCAGTTCATGCTGGACGGCCCCTACCTCACCGCCACCTCGCGCATGCGGGACGACCTGCGCCTGCTGAACCTGATCCCGCTCACCGAACCGTACACGGCCGCGGGACTTCCGCAGGTGGCCGGCGGAGGCGGCGAAACCACCACTCTGGCCCGCCTGAACACCGTGTTCGCCGGCACCCACCACGCCGTGGACTGGGTGCGGCTGGAACTGCGCTCGGCCACCACGCCCACGCAACTGGTCGCCACCCGGCAGGCGGTGCTGTGGTCCAACGGGTCGGTGCGCGCTGCCAACGCCGACGACGACTTGATCTTCCAAGTACCGGCGGGCACCTACCATGTGGTGGTGCGGCACCGCAACCACCTGCCGGTGATGACCGCATCACCCGTGTTCCTGGCGTCGAACATCGCCACCCCCACGAACCTCAATTTCACGCTCTCCTCCACACCCACCTACGGCACCAATGCCCGGCGTGCGATCGGAAGCGTGATGGCCTTGTGGTGCGGCGATGCCACCGCGAACATGGAGACCAAGTACACCGGTAGCGGGAACGATCGCGACCCCATCCTCACGGCCATCGGCGGCACCGTGCCCACCGCCACGCTCACCGGGCAATACCGCGCGGAGGATGTGAACCTGGACGGCGTGGTGAAATACACCGGCACCGAGAACGACCGCGATCTCGTGCTGCAGACCATTGGCGGTTCGGTGCCCACCGCGGTGCGCACCGCGCAGGTGCCCTGATCGCCTTCGCTCCTGTCATCGCGTAGCGCGGACGTTGCGCAGCAACGAGGCTCCGCGCATCCGGGATCGCGCCAAAGTCCTTGCCTACTTCGCTTCCTCTCCGAGGCTGAACCAATTGCCGCTGTCGTCAAGGAACAGTGCTTCGGTACCATAGAACTCCTTCGTCGGCGGCTTCTTGAACACCACGCCCTTCGCTTTGAGTTCCTCGTAGGTGGCGTTGATGTCCTTGCAATGGAACACCGCGAACCCGAAGGTGCCCTTCTTCACCAGCTCGCGCATGGTGTCCGCGGTCCGTTGGTCCCACTGGTGGCCTTGCTTCACCGGCATCAACACGATCTCCAGGTCGGGCTGCGCGGGTGTGGTCACCGTGAGCCAGCGCATATCAGGCCCCATCGGCGCGTCGGTGTGCACCTTGAAGCCGAGCTTGTTCACGTAGAAATCATGGGCGCTGGTCTGGTCCAGCACGTAGACGGTGATGTGTGAGAGGCGTGCGATCATGGGCGTTCGTGTGTTGGGCCAAAGCAAGCGCGACGGATCCGCATGGATCTATCCGGAATTGCGGACTTACATCCACCCGTTCGCGGTGGCGACGCAGCCCGGGACGAAAGCCAGTGGTCGCTCGGCGATGGACCGTGTGCGTTGCAGGCGTTCGGCGCGGTAGCGCGAAGGTGCCTGGCCCGTGTGCTTCTTGAACAAGCGCGTGAAGGTGGCGGCACTGCTGAAGCCCACGGAAAGGCAGGCATCGTTCACGGCAGCACCGCGATCGAGCATGGCCCGCGCGTGAGCGAGGCGCACCCGCGTGAGGTAGGCATGCGGCGCAAGGCCATACGACCGCTTGAACAAGCGGATGAAGTGGAACTTCGAGAAGGACGCTTCACCACTGATCGCGTCCACATCGATCGGCTCCGCGAAGTGCCCATCGATGAAGAGCTTGGCCTGCACCACCCGGCGGTAGAGGTAGGCTTTGGGGTACGGCTCCATGTGTTCAAAGTTCGTTCTTCTCCGCTGCGACAGGAAAGCGAAATGGTCCACAGATGACGCAGATGTCACAGATAGCTCGGCCTATCCTGGTATTCATCTGCGTCATCTGCGGATAGCCCTTTTCGTCCACAGATGGCGCAGATGTCACAGATAGCTCTCCGCATTCGCATTCATCTGTGCCATCGGCGTCATCTGCGGATAACTCCTCCGTGCCGAACTTCGCCACCATGCAGTTACAGAACTACGCCGCCGGCCAATGGCTCGCTGGATCGGGGAAACAGGCCGAACGCAAAGGCCATCACCGGCGATCACATCTCCTCGGCTCCTGAGCCGTATCCTTGACCTTCCTGGAAGAACCACCCCTGATCCCCAACCCGATGAAACTCGTGCTTACCACCCTCCTGGCATCCACCGCGCTCATGGTCGGAGCGCTAACCCCGGCGCAAATGCAGAAGATGCAGGCTGCCATGGATGCCAGGAAACCAGCCGGCGCCGATGCCTTGCCGACGGACAACGGCAGGCCACACCGAACCCCTGAACGCGTCTTCGCAACCTACGAGGACATGGTTGCGGACAAGCCGATCGACGGCATCACGCTTGACCTCACGAACTACAAGGGCTACCAGAAGAAGAGCGAGACGATCGCCCTGGTGGAAAATGGGACCACGCGTGAGGTGGACATCAAGGACGTGAACTATTGGGGCTTCACGCTTTCCGATGGTAGCGTACGGCGCATTTTTGAAGGCGAATCGTACGATTGCTGGGCTTTGGGCGATAAGCACTGCTACTACCAGGGCCGCCGTAATTACAACATGGAGACCGGCAACTACTACATGCGCGATTGGGTTTCGGCAGGACCGAATGCGCCGATCGAGGAAGGCAAGCGCCTATGCGAGGACATCATTGAAGCATCCGATCTCAAGGACGCGTTCAAGAAAGCGAAGCCCAAGCGGGAGATGAAAGACTCGGTGGACGGATACCAGGAGAAACAGATGATGTGGTACGTGGACTTCTTCAACCGCATCAACGGCGA
>CAZFAW010000293.1:0-3924 GCA_964517015.1 uncultured Chryseobacterium sp. | reverse complement strand
TGGATCGCAAATGCCCCCGGTGCGTGCAATGCGGATCGCGCAGCGGTCGCTGCACTCCGCTCCGATCATGGCGCCGAGCGATCGCTCCAAGGGCTCTGGTGCGCGCGCGCTGCTCGGGTCGGTGGCTTCCGCGTACCGGCATGCGTTCGCCGCCATGCGTCGCCAGATGAAATGCCGGCGCAGGTCCTCCAGCCGCCGCCACGTGCCGGAACCCGATCCGTCGTACTCGATCGTGCATCCGCATGCGGGAGGATCCGGCGCGAACAGGCGCCAATCCTGGTGGAACAGCACGCGCGCATAGGCCTGCGACCAATAGCGAACCCGTGTGGGGACGAACTGTTGCGGGAGCGTGTAGGCGGCCAGGAGCGTGATATGCGCGGCCACTGCGGCCACGGTGGCCGGTCTTGCGCGGATGCTCATGCCTGCCCGGCGATGCCCATTCGCTCCGGCGAATGCGACGCCGTCGGACAAGATACCGTTACGTTCCCGAGGGGATCCGTTCATTCGTACCTGGTGGACAGGCCCAACATGGCAAGAAGGATCCCGCGCACGCTGCTCTTTGCGCTTCTCGTCTTGGCTACCATGGAGTGGTCACCGTACCTGCTTGCGCCCTTGGTGTCGGGCGAAGCCTACTCCCGGGCGGATGTGCGCGACAGGTTGCTCCAACGCGGCCACGGTCTCACGTACGATACCGCATCAGCACCCCAGGAGGAATACCTGGCCGACAACCTGCTCCATCCTTACCTGGGCTTCGTGAGCGTTCCCCTGAACGATCGCAACCGCTTCGGGCTGCCGGGCGCCGATCCGCTGTTGCCGCCCTCGCCCGATACGGTGCGCGTGTGCCTCATGGGCGGGTCGGTGGCCATGGGTGTGCACACCTTCAGCCAACCCCGGTTGATCGAGAACTTGCGCGCCGATCCGCGCTTCCGGGGCAAGGCCTTCACCGTCTCGGTGTTCGCATTGGGCGGGTTCAAACAGCCCCAACCCCTGGAGGCGCTCTCGTGGTTCCGCGCCATGGGTGCGCGCTATGACTTGATCATCACCCTCGATGGCTTCAACGACATCGTGCTGCCGTGGTGCGACAATATGCCTTTCCACGTGTTCCCCAGCTACCCCCGCAACTGGAACATGTACGCCCGCAAAAAACTGGACCTGAAGGTGCAGCGCGTGCTCGCCGAACGGATCGCCGAAGAGATTGCGCGCGGGAAGGCCCGTGAACGCTTCAGGCGCTGGCCGTTGCGGCTAAGCAACTTCAGCCTGTTGCTGTGGAAAGCCATCGATCGAAAGCACGAGCAGCAGCTCGCTGCGATCGAAGGACAGCTGCGCGCAGCCATGACCTCCTCGGAGAGCGACCTGCAAGCCACCGGACCTGCGCAACCGCTCACCGACACCCTCGCCTACTTCACCGAGCAGGCCGATCTCTGGTCGCGCTGCCAGCAACTGATCGCGGAGCAGGCACACGCGATGGGCACCTTGAGCGTCCATTTCCTCCAGCCGAACCAATACGTGCGCGGATCCAAGGCATTCACGGAAGAAGAGCAGCGGATCGCGATCGAGAACGGCCCCTTCTGCTACCGCGATGCCGTGGAGCGCGGCTATCCTCTATTGCAGGATCGAGTGGAACGACTGGCGAAGAAGGGCATACCCGCCTTCGACCTCACGCCGCTGTTCCGCGGAGAGGCCCGCACGGTGTATGCCGACAAGTGCTGTCATTTCAACCAATTGGGCTGGGACCTGATCGCCGACGCGATGGCCGGACACATCCTTGATGCCATGCCGAACACGCCGGTGGGCTCCGGAGAATGATCTTCGCGCCATGAACATCCCCGAGAACGATCCCGCGTTGACGACCTGGGTCGATGTGCCGGCCGCGAGCGACTTCCCCATCCAGAACCTCCCCTTCGGGATCTTCAGCACCCGGGATCGCACACCGCGGCCCGGGGTGCGCATCGGCGATCACGTGGTGGACCTGCACGTGCTGGCCGATCGCGGCTACCTCGACGACCTGGGCCTGGAACGCCACGCCTTCACCAAGGCCGGCACGTTCGATGGGATCATCGCGCACGGGAAGGGCGCCGTGCGGGCGCTGCGGGCGCGGGTGAGCCACCTGCTCCGGGAAGGCACTCCGACCTTGCGGAAGGACCACCAACTGCGCAACGAGGTGCTGCTGCCGATCGCGGAGTGCACCATGCACCTGCCGGTCACCGTGGGCGATTACACCGACTTCTACAGCAGCCGCCAGCACGCCTACAACGTGGGCGTCATGTTCCGCGACCCCGCCAATGCATTGCTCCCGAACTGGCTTCATCTGCCGGTGGGCTACCATGGCCGGGCCAGCAGCATCGTGCCTTCTGGAACGCCGATCCACCGGCCTTGCGGGCAGTTCAAACCGGCGGCCGACGCTGCCCCGCAATTCGGACCCACGCGCCAGTTGGACTTCGAACTGGAGGTCGCCTTCATCACCTTCGCTGGCAAGCCCCTCGGGCAACGCATCACCACCGCGGAAGCCGAGGATCGGATCTTCGGCCTGGTGCTCTTCAACGATTGGAGCGCTCGCGACATCCAAGCCTGGGAATACGTACCGCTGGGGCCCTTCCTCGGGAAGAACTTCGCCTCGAGCATGAGCCCGTGGGTCGTGACCCTGGACGCCCTCGAGCCCTTCCGTGTGCCCGGCCCCGTGCAGGATCCCGCGGTGCTCCCTTACCTGCAATGCACCGGCGACCGGCATTTCGATATCGCCCTGGAGGTGGGCATCGCGAACAGTGCCGGCCTGGAGACCACCGTCTGCACCAGCAACCACAGGCACCTGCACTGGAACATGGCCCAGCAGCTCGCGCACCACACCGTGAACGGATGCAACGTGCGCGCAGGCGACCTCATGGCCAGCGGCACCATCAGTGGCGATACACCAGGGAGCTTCGGAAGCATGCTCGAACTCTCGTGGAAGGGCACGCGGCCGGTACCGTTGAAGGACGGCACGGTGCGCACGTTCATCGCCGATGGCGACACGGTGATCATGCGCGGGCACGCCGAACGCAACGGGGTGCGCGTGGGGTTCGGCGAGGTGCGTGGCACGGTGCTGCCGGCCCTCCCGTGATGCGCACACTATCTTGCCGGAAATGAGCAAGACGAGCGAGGCGGCGCCCGCGATCGACCTGGAGCAGGAGCGCAAGGAGATCCTGAGCCGTTACCGGGGCCTGTTGCGCGCGTTGCGCGGGGACCGCAAGCCGGAGGAACTGCGCATGGTGCGCAAGGCCTTCAATATCGCCCTCGAAGCGCACAAGGACCAGCGGCGCAAGAGCGGCGAGCCCTACATATACCACCCGATCGCGGTGGCCCGCATCTGCGCCGAGGAGATCGGGCTGGGCACCACCAGCGTGACCAGCGCGTTGCTGCACGATACCGTGGAGGACACGGAACTGACCCTGGACGACGTGCGCGACCTGTTCGGGCCCACGGTGGCCACCATCGTGGACGGATTGACGAAGATCAGCGGCGTGCAATTCCAGACGGAGAGCATGCAGGCGGAGAACTTCCGCAAGGTGCTGCTGACCCTTGCCGAGGACGTGCGCGTGATCCTGATCAAGCTCGCGGACCGGCTGCACAACATGCGCACGCTGGAGAGCATGGCGCGCGACAAGCAGCTGAAGATCGCCAGCGAAACGCTGTTCCTCTATGCCCCGCTCGCCCATCGGCTCGGCCTGTACAACATCAAGACCGAGCTCGAGGACCTCGCGCTCAAGTTCAAGGAACCCGAGGTCTACAACGAGATCGCCACCAAGCTCAAGAAGGGCGAGGCCGTGCGCAAGCGGTTCATCAGCCGGTTCAGCGTGCCGATCCGCGAAGCGCTGGACAAGGAGGGCTTCGCTTACGAGATCAAGGGCCGGCCCAAGAGCATCCACAGCATCTACAACAAGATGCTCA
>CAZFAW010000292.1:0-3947 GCA_964517015.1 uncultured Chryseobacterium sp. | reverse complement strand
CAGAAGATGCGCGAGATCCGTGAGGAAACACGGCTTGGGCCAAGCACCGGCAGCATCGTGGAGGAAGCACTGAAGCGGGGCATCCCGTACCTGCGCTTGAACGGACAAAGCCTCGTTCAACTGGGGCACGGTGTCCATCAGAAGCGCATTCGCGCCACGGTGAGCAGCCGCACCAGCAACATTGCGGTGGAGATCGCGTGCGACAAGGAAGAGACCAAGCAGTTGCTTGAGAGCTACGAGATCCCCGTACCCAAAGGCCGTGTAGTGCGTACCGAGGCGGGTCTGGAAGAAGCACTCGAAGTGGTTGGCTACCCCTGCGTGATCAAGCCCATTGGCGGCAACCACGGCCGGGGCGCCACGATCGGCGTGAAGAACCTGGACGAAGCGAAGGCCGCGCTGGCCAAGGCGAAGGAGATCAGCCGGAGCGCCGTGGTGGAGCGCCTCATCACCGGCCTGGACCATCGGTTGCTGGTGATCGACCATCGCTTCGTGGCCGCGGCCAAACGCACCCCGGCAGCCGTGGTGGGCGATGGAACACGCACGATCCGGGAATTGGTCGAAGAAGTGAACGAGGATCCTCGCAGGGGATACGGGCACGAAAAGATGCTCACCCAGATCACCATCGACGACCATACCGAGAAGTTGCTCGCGCGAAAGAACATGGCACCGGAAAGCGTGCCGCCCAAAGGAGAGACCGTCTACCTGAAAGCCACGGCCAACCTGAGTACCGGCGGTACCGCCACCGATGTCACCGACATCGCCCATCCCGACATCGTGTTCCTGGCCGAACGGATCAGCCGCGTGATCGATCTGGACATCTGCGGCATTGATGTGATGACCAGCGACATCACCAAACCGCTGAACGAGACCGGCGGCGCGGTGCTGGAGGTGAACGCAGCGCCCGGGTTCCGCATGCACCTGGACCCCACCGATGGCCTGGGCCGCAACGTGGCCGAACCCGTAGTGGACATGCTGTTCCCCCCGGGCGCGCCCAGCCGGATCCCGATCATAGCGATCACCGGCACCAACGGCAAGACCACCACCACCAGGCTCACTTCGCACATCCTTCGCAACAGCGGCTTCAAAGTGGGGATGACCACCACCGACGGCATCTACATCATGAACCGGATGTTGGTGAAGGGCGATTGCACGGGACCCGTCAGCGCACAGTTCGTGCTGAAGGACCCGTTGGTGGACATGGCGGTGCTCGAATGCGCGCGCGGCGGGATCATCCGGGCCGGGCTGGGTTTCGAGCACTGCGACGTGGGGATCGTGACCAACGTGGCAGCGGACCACCTCGGGTTGCAGGACATCAACACCATCGAGGAACTGGCGGCCGTGAAGAGCGTGGTACCGCGCGCCGTGCGCCGCGACGGCTGGGTGATCCTCAACGCCGATGATGAACTGGTCATGGGCATGCGCAAGCAGGCCGATGCCAAGCTCGCGCTCTTCAGCATGGACGAGAACAACCGCTTGATCAAGGCGCACATGAAGGGCGGTGGCCTCGCAGCCATCTACGAGAACGGCTTCATCACCATTTGCAAGGGTGAATGGAAGCTGCGCATCGAAAAGGCGGTCAACGTGCCGCTCACCCTCGGGGGCCGGGCGGCCTTCAACATCCAGAACATCCTGCCCGCCGCGCTGGCGGCCTACACGCAGGGCGTGAAGATCGAAGAGCTGCGCCAGGCGCTCGACACGTTCGTACCCTCTCCGGCACAAACCCCGGGCCGCTTGAACATGTTCCAATTCAAGAACTTCCAGGTGGTTGTGGACTATGCGCACAACCCGCACGGCTTCGAAGCCCTGGGCCGATTCGTGAGCAAGGTGCCCGATACACCCAAGATCGGGGTCATCGCCGGCGTGGGCGATCGTCGCGACGAGGATACCGTGAACCTCGGCCGACTGAGCGCGCGCATGTTCGACGAGATCATCATCCGGCAGGACCGCAACCTGCGCGGCAAGAAGGACGACGACATCATCGCCCTGCTGGTGCAGGGCATACACGATGTGGACCCGAAGAAGAAGTACACCGTGATCAAAAAGGAGGAAGAGGCCATACGCCACGCGATCGGCAACGCGCCCAAGGGCAGTTTCGTGGTGCTATGCTCGGATGTGGTGCCCGACGCCCTTTCGCTGGTCATGAAGCTGAAGGAAGAGGACGAAAAGGTCGCCTTCAGCAAGGAGGATATCCCGAACAGGACCAAGGAACTGATCGGGTGATCCTTCACACCTGCGTCATGGGCATGGGCTATGGCCCGGGCCACGCTCGGGTTGCCAGTGGCCCCTGGCCACCGGGGAAGCTGTGAGGTCCAGTGCTTCGGTTCCTTGCACGTGGGAAGTTACCAGCACCGTACGCCCGGAATGAAGTGGCCTTGGGCGATCCTCGGGTTTCCGAGGTGTCCACTGCAGGGCGATCTCATTGGCGCCGCGCCGCGTGGTCACTTCCGCACCGCCCGCGCCAGCACGATCACGATCACGGCACCCAGCGTGGCCGAGAGGATGGTGCCCAACAGGTTCGTGGCATCGAAGCCGAGGAAGCCAAGGACCATGTTGCCCACGAAACCGCCTACAATGCCCAGGATGATGTTCACCAGCAAGCCGTAACCGCTGCCTTTCATGAGTTGGCCGGCCAGCCATCCGGCCACCGCGCCGATGAGAACACTGATGAGAATGCCCATGGTCGAAAGGTTGTGTTTACCGGGGCCGGAGCGGAGTGCTCCATGGCCCGAACGCGCTCTTGACGCGACGCTGGCCATGCCGTCACGGTGGTGGGAAAGAAAAAGCCCCGGTGGTCCCGGGGCCTTTCGAGGTCCGTAGGGGGCCCTACTTGGCTTCGGCCACGGCCGTTTCGATCTGGCGCTTCTCCGTGATCCGGGCGCTCTTGCCGCGGCGGCCACGCAGGTAGAAGATCCGTGCCCGGCGCACACTGCCCTTCTTGTTCACTTCGATACCGTCGATGAAGGGGGATGCGATCGGGAAGATGCGCTCCACGCCCACGTTACCGCTCATCTTCCGCACGGTGAAGGTGGCCGTGCTGCCACTGCCTTTGCGTTGGATCACCACGCCTTGGAACTGCTGGATGCGCTCCTTGTTGCCTTCGGTGATCTTGTAGCTCACGGTGATGGTGTCCCCCGCCTTGAATTCGGGGTATTGCTTCACAGGGGAGATCTCCTTCTCCAGTTGCTTGATGCGGTTCATGGCGCTCTGCGTTGCGCGGTAGCGGTCCATCCGACGGAGGACATGCCCGCTGTTTTTGGGGCCGCAAGTTTAATGAAGTTCCGCCTACAAACGGCCTTGGGGGTCGTTCAGGTGCCCCGACAGCCCCGGCCGCCGCTCCCGCGTGCGATCCAAGGCTTGCTGATGCCGCCAGGCATCGATGTGCGCCTGGTGCCCGCTCAATAGCACATCGGGCACCTTCCAGCCCTGATAATCAGCGGGTCGCGTGTAAACGGGTGGGGAGACCAACCCGTCCTGGAAACTGTCGCTCAGGGCCGAGGTTTCGTCGTTGAGCACGCCGGGTAAGAGCCGGATCAAGGCGTCACTGAGCACGGCGGCCGGGAGTTCGCCCCCGCTGAGCACATAATCGCCGATGCTGATCTCGTGCGTGATCAGGTGCTCCCTCACCCGTTCGTCCACGCCTTTGTAGTGGCCGCAGAGAATGATCACGTTCTTCATGGTGCTCATGCGGTTGGCCATGGGTTGGTCCAGCAACCGACCATCGGGGCTCATGTAGACCACGGCTTCGTAGTCACGTTCCGCTTTCAATCGATCGATGGCCCGGTGGATGGGTTCGATCATCATGACCATGCCGGCGCCACCGCCGAAGGCGTAGTCGTCCAGGCGTCTGTGCTTGTCCGTGGCCCATTGACGCAGGTCGTGCACGTGCACCTCGGCCAGGCCGCGTTGTTGCGCCCGTTCCAGGATGCTGTCGCTGAAATAGCTGTCCA
>CAZFAW010000291.1:0-3984 GCA_964517015.1 uncultured Chryseobacterium sp. | reverse complement strand
CAGGTCCGTGTTCGCGATCAGCGTGGTCATGAGCGGTTCATTCGAAGCGGTCCAGGTCCACGCCGTGGGTTTCCCGCAGGCGAAGAGCGCTCGCCAGGGCCAACGCCCATACGAAGGCGCCGGTCACGATAAGGCTTGCGGCCGTGCTGAGCCCGAACCGGTGTTCCAGCCAGAGGTGGAAGGGGATGAGCAGTGTGACCGAACCGCGCATGAAGTTGGTGACCGTGGCGGTGACGAGCACGCGCAGATTGGTGCCGAACTGTTCGGCGGTGGCCGTGGCGAAAACGCTCAAGTAGCCGCAACCCAGGCCCATGGTGAATGCGGCGGCGTAGCTGCCATGCCCGATGGAAAACGCACCGAAGTACTGGATCGTGGCCGCGATGGCCAGCAGCATGCCGGCGATGATCACCGTACGCCGGGTACGCCACAGTTGGCTCAACACGCCCGTGCCCAGGTCGCCGGCGCATATACCGATCTGGAACAGGGTGAAGGCGCGCGGCAGGGACCAGTCGTTCACGCCAAAGGACGCGGCCAGTTCGGGGGAAAGGGTGATCAGCAGGCCCACGCTGTACCAGATGGGCACGCCCATGGCGATGCAGGCGAAGTAGCGCAGCGCCCTGCTCCGATCGGCGAAGAGCAGGGAGAAGGATCCGCGTTGGTGCGCCGTGTTCCGCGCACGATCGAACATGGCGGGCTCCAGCCCGCGCATGCGGAACAGGAGCAGCAACAACCCGGCGCCTCCGGCTGCGGCGAAGGCCACGCGCCAAGGGAGCAGGTCGCCCGCCAGCCCGGCGCATACCGCACCGAAAGCACCCAGGGTGGCCACGAGGATGGTACCGTAACCGCGGCGTTCGGTCGTCATGCTTTCGGCCACGAGGGTGATCCCCGCGCCCAATTCACCTGCGAGACCCAGCCCGGCGAGGAACCGGATCACGGCATAGGCCTCCACCGACTGCACGAACGCGTTGGCGATGTTGGCCACGGAGTAGAGCACGATGCTGCCGAAAAGCACGCTCACACGGCCGCGTTTGTCGCCGATCACGCCCGTGAGCACGCCTCCGATCATCATGCCCGCCATCTGGATCGCGAGCAACCGCTCGCCGGCACGGCTCAGTTCGCTTCCCGAGAGCCCCAATTCCTTCAAGCTGGGGATGCGATAGATATTGAACAGGAAGAGGTCGAACGCGTCCACGAAGAAGCCCAGCCCGGCGGCCAGCACGGCGCGGTTCAGGGGATGGGCGTGTTGCACGGAGCGAAGGAACGCGCAGGGACCTGAAGACACAAGCGCGGCGGTGCGGTGCGCCGCCCGTTACTTTTCGCCCATGCTCCTGTTGCTCTCGCCCGCGAAGGACCTGGCCCGCGAAGTGCCCGAGGTGATGGACACCACCCAGCCCGCGCTGCTCGAACACGCCGTCCCGCTGGTGGAAAAGCTCCGGACCATGAGCGCGAAGAAGCTCTCCGGTTTGATGGGCACCAGCGCGGACCTGGGCGTGTTGAACCGGGAGCGTTACGCGCGCTGGGGGCCGCCCTTCACGGTGGGTAATGCGCGTCCGGCGGCCTTCACCTTCAACGGCGAGGTCTATCGCGGGCTCGATGCACGTTCGCTCGACCGCGACGACCTGCGCTTCGCCCAGCAGCACCTGCGCATCCTCAGTGGGCTCTATGGCGTACTGCGTCCGCTCGACCTGATGCAGGACTACCGATTGATGATGGGAACGCCCTTCGGGGTGGGGAAGGCGAAGGACCTGTACGCGTACTGGAGCGCGCGTGTCACTGCTTCGCTGAACGCCGATCTACAGGCGCTTGGATCGCGCGTGGTGATCAACCTTGCGTCGAGCGAGTACGCGAAGTGCGTGGATCGTGCCGAACTGAACGCGCGTGTGATCACACCGGTGTTCAAGGACCTTGGGCCGCAAGGGTATTCCATGGTCATGGTCTTCGCCAAACAACAGCGTGGGGCCATGGCGCGGCACATCATCCGGCACCGCCTGGTGGAACCAGCGGGGATCAAATCGTACGATGGGGATGGGTACCGGTTCGCACCCGGCGAAAGCACGGAGGAGGAATGGGTGTTCCTGCGCGACCGGCGGCCGCCCCATGTGCCCAAGAAGCTCGCGGGCGGCAGGATCCGTTGACTTGGGCGGGGGCGGGCGTCCTCGCGTGGGAACCGTCCCCGGAACCCGGCCGATGATAGGGCCGTATCACGCGGTCATGCTCGGGGCACTTCGCCTTTCCCGTTGGCTGTCGTGGAACACGGTGGCGCGCCCACGCCCCGCGCGATCGCGGCCGTCCTGGCAGCTCGAATTGGATCGGATGTCGTGGCGGTACCATGTGATTGGCAGTTGGGCTGCCGCGTTGATCAACATCCTCTTCATCCTCAATGACCGCTCCGTCGTTCCTCTTCAATGGGAACGTTTCGCGATCGTTCGGACGAGCGTCACCGTAGGGATCGTGCTCGCCCTGCTCTTGCGTGATCGATCGCGGCTCGGCCCCCACGCCTTCCTGTTCATTCCCTATGCGCTGATCAGTTCCGAGAACGCCTACATGTGGAGTTTCCTGGAGGGCGATGCGTTCGCTCTTCAGGCCCTCGCCTATGCGGTGCTCTTCCTCGGTGCTTCCATGATCGTGCTCTGGCCGGTGCGCTGGTCGATCGCGATCATGTTCCTTACCGTGCTCTTGAACGTATGGCTGATGCGGAACCATTGCACGCTCGCCCCCTCGGCCGTTTTCGCGAACGGTGGGGCCATGCTCGGTGCGGTGATGGTGATCGCCACGCTCATGGGGCACAATCGGTACCGGTTGGCCCGCCGTGAGGTGCGGTTGCGCGCGGAATTGAAGGCGAGCACGGACGAAGCGCGCAACCAGCGTGCGGTGATCGAAGAAGCCCATCGCGACCTGACCGATAGCATCCGGTACAGCCAGCGCATCCAACAGGCCGTGCTGCCCAAGGCCGATGTGCTGCGTGAACACCTGCCGGAACACTTCGTGATCCATCGTCCGAAGGACATCGTAAGTGGCGATCTGCTCTGGTGCGCGCACGTGGACGGCCGAACCGTGGTGGCGGCCGTGGATTGCACCGGTCATGGTGTGCCGGGCGCGTTGATGAGCATCCTTGGGAATTCCCTGTTGAGCGCAGTGGTGCACGACGAACGCGACCTGGCCCCGGCGCACATCCTCGATGAACTCCGTGGCAGGATGATCACCGCCCTTGGCGCACATGGGGAGGGCGCGCTCAGGGATGGCATGGACATCGCCCTGTGCACGGTGGACCGTTCCGCTCGCATGCTCCGCTTCGCCGGCGCGAACAATCCCCTATACCGTGTTCGCGGGAACGAATTGTTCGAGATCCCGGGGGACCGCATGCCGATCGGTGAAGCGCTCGGTACCCTGAGGCCCTTCACGGAGCACGCCATTCCGATCGAGGAGGGTGATGTGTTCTACCTCTGTTCCGATGGGTTCCAGGACCAGTTCGGTGGACCGGACGACCGCCGGTTCGGCCGCGCGCGTTTGAAGCGCGCTTTCACCAGGGTGGCCCCGCTCCCGATGGCCGAGCAGCAGCGGGTCCTGCACCAGGAGCTGAAGTTGTGGCAGCAACACCGACCTGCCATCGACGATGTGCTGGTCGTGGGATTCAGGGTCTGATATCCCGGTTCGGGGCGGATCAACGTCGACGTGGAACCGGCGCGCTCGCCAGTACGCGTTCCAATTGGAGGAAGTGCCGCTCCTGGTGCGCGATCGGAAAGCGCAAGGCATCGCCGGCCTTGAAGCGCACGATCGGCCCGAGCGAACTGGTCACGCGCAGGCGATCCAGGTCCACCGTACGGGCACGGTCGAGCAGACGAAGGGAACGATCGCAGAGGTCGATGAACCGGTCCAGGCTTTCCATGGACGCCCCATGATGGCGCGGCGGATCGAACGCGCGGAAAGTGCGCATGCGGTGCGTGATGCTGCCATCGGCGCGGGGCTGCATGGCGCGGGTGCAAT
>CAZFAW010000290.1:0-3993 GCA_964517015.1 uncultured Chryseobacterium sp. | reverse complement strand
TACACCAGCAACATCTACACGCGCCGCGTGCTCAGCGGCGAGTTCGTGGTGGTGAACAAGTACCTGCTGCGCGACTTGGTGAAGCTGGGCCTGTGGGACGAGACGCTGAAGAACAAGATCATCGCCGCCAACGGCAGCGTGCAGCACATCCCGGAGATCCCGCAGAACCTCAAGGACCTCTACAAGACCGCGTGGGAGATCAGCCAGAAGGTGATCATCGACATGGCGGCCGATCGCGGGGCGTACATCTGCCAGAGCCAGAGCCTGAACATCTTCCTGGAGAACGCCAACTTCGCCAAGCTCACCAGCATGCACTTCTACAGCTGGAAAGCCGGCCTGAAGACGGGCATGTACTACCTGCGTACCAAGGCCGCCACCGACGCCATCAAGTTCACGGTGGACAAGAGCAAACTGGCGCAACCCGCCATGGCAGGCGCAGCGAAAGGCGAGCATGCGCACGGCGGCCTTGCGGCCGGCACCACGGTGCTGCTGGATCCCGTGATCAGCGGGCCCACCGCCACCCACCGCGCTCCCGCGAACGACGTGCAACCCGCCACGATGACCGCCGAGGAACTGGCCGCCGCGCAGATCGCGTGCAGCTTGGACAACCCGGATGCGTGCGAGATGTGCTCGGGATAGCCAAGAGACAACCGAACATTGAGAAGGGCGTTCGGAAGAACGCCCTTCTGGTTCTCAAGCTACTGGTAGCGCTATTTGCTTAGATGAGACGAGACATTGGACGAAATAGCACATGTCCTTGCGGAAGCGGAAGGAAGGCGAAGCTCTGCTGTCTTCGGCCAAATGGAATCTTGGAAAAGAGCCCCGCGAATCTGGTGCCTCCGATGCCTTATACGGGGTATCAGAACCCTAAATGTTTTATGCGGAGCACCTCGAACTGTAGCGAAAAGATCACAGGCGAGCATGTGTTCCCCCAATCCGTATTGAGGCAAATCGGGAAAGAGGGTGTAACGAGGGTCGCAGGCATGAAGTGGCAGGAGCCGGAGACCTTTCAGGACGTTGGGATAGCATCCCTTACTGCGAATGTTTTGTGTGCAAGACACAACAGCGGATTTTCCGGTTTGGACATGGAGATTTCGCGGTTGTCGGAGGCCATTGAGCGCGTCGACAACCAACTTCGAGAGCAAGCACCACCAAGCAGCAGTATGATTTTGTTCTCTGGTGATGACATCGAGCGATGGATGCTCAAAGCGTCAATAGGCGCTGTCGCGGCCAAACAGGTTCAGGGATTTTTGCCGGAGGACAGTGTCCGCATACTCACTGGAGAAGCAGAGTGGGGAAGAGGAACCGGTATGTGGATGACAACGGAGCCAAAAGAAACTCTGTATCACTCCGACTCCATTGCGGTTCAGCCGGTCGTAGACGAACGCAGTGGGGGTATCGTGTGGTTGGATTGGAATATTCGAGGAATTCCGTTTCGACTTGTAGTACGAAATGATGGCCCCCAAACTCCGCTGGCGCTTCACCGCCCCCAATCGCTCTTAATGAAAACGGGTCGATGCAAGAGAGAGCTTCTATTTTCTTGGACGAAGGGTGCACCGGGTGACTCGCTTGTGTTGGATAGAGTTCATGGTTACGACGGAGCCCCTCCCAATTGGGCTGAGTGGATGCGGAAGTAAGTGTCCACTTGCTGCCGCAAGAGAACTCCGTTCTCGCTCGAGTGGTCCAGGCTGTTCTCCTTCCGTTCTCGCTCGGGTGGCCCAGTCTGTTCTCGCTCGGCTCAGCCGGTGGGAAGGCCGTGCGTGCCGAGTGATCACTACAGCTAGGGCCTCCGGCCCGCCGATCTTTTCAAACCGGACGGGCCGGAGGCCCTATGCATGCTTGTCACTCGGCACGCGCCATTCCACGCACGGGCCGAGCCGAGCGAGAACACCCAGTGACCTCTTCACATAGGGCCTCTGGCCCGCCTGCTTCTACCTTGCCCGTATGTTCGAACTGCTCAAAGCCAACGTGGAAGACGCGAGCTACTTCGCGAGTAGTGGACGGGCCGGAGGCCCCAGTAGATCACGCACTCGCGAAACACGCGAGCGAACGAGGGCAGTTGCATTCGAGCGATCCATCTACCTTCCTGCTGTATTTAGGAGCGTCGTGAAGAGGCCGATACTTCCCTACCTGATGGTTGTCTGGTGCATCGTCGCGATGTTGGTCGCATGCACAAAGGACCCTCCGACCGTGGAGGATCCCCTTGTTTTGGATCCCTGCCTGCAACCACTGATCGAATGGGCGGGGGATACCGTTGATGTAGAAATGCCTGTGTCACTCGGGAGTGATCTGGCGCCGTTCGATTTCGATCAAGATGGAACGGTGGATCTCACGCTCAAGGCTAGCCACTTCGGCAACGGCATCGGGCATGCCTATGGCGTTTCCGTCCTGCCTGGTGATTCGATGCGACTCATCTACAATGGCTATGGCTGCGATTTCGGTCCTTGCCAGGTACCCTTCGAAGCCGGAGACTTGATCATTCCTTCGATGATCAATGAAGAGACAGGAACGGGGTATATGGCCTGCGAATACGAGGACCCAATGATCCAATGCAATTGCTTTTCAACTGGTGGGTATGTGGCATTCGCGAAGACAAAGCATTCCGAACCCTGTGTGGGATACGTGCGGATCAGGACGAGTTCATCTTTGCCTGAGGGGTGGGCGAGGATCGACAGGGTAGTGATGCAGCAGTGCTCGTATGAAGCCATCCAGATCACGGAATGACTACCCCTGTTCTCGCTCGGGTGGTCCAGGCTGTTCTCGCTCGGCTCAGCCGGTGGGAAGGCCGTGCGTGCCGAGTGATCACTACAGCTAGGGCCTCCGGCCCGCCGATCTTTTCAAACCAGACGGGCCGGAGGCCCTATGGATACTTGTCACTCGGCACGCGCCATTCCACGCACAAGCCGAGCCGAGCGAGAACACCGACGTCCTCGCCCGCTGGGTACTGTTGAGGCGGGCCGCAGGCCCTGGTAGTTCTCGCACTCGCGAAACGTGCGAGCGCGAACTCGGGCGAGTCCGTGACTACGCCACGGGATGGGACAGCGAATAGTCGATCCGACTCGTCTATCTTCCATCTCCAATACCGCGAACACCATGAGAAGATCGGTACCCCTTGTCGTGTTGTTCACACACGGTCTATACGCGCAGACATGGAATTCCTATCTGGCCTACTCCACGGATAGCGTCTTCGCGGATACCGCGTTCGTGTCCAATCCCGGATCGAGCGCCTGTCCGGGATCGGTGACCATCAACTTTCCCGTGGGCGAGGTGGTGGATTCGGTGCATGTTGCTTACGACTTCTGGAGCTATGCATCGCTCGGCGGCGGTACAGGGCCGATGCAACGGGCGCTGCTCCGGTGCCCAACGACCGGGCTGGATGAAGGCGCGCTGACCCTGTGCGGTGCGTGCTCCCCGGACGGCGAACACTACGAACGTTCCACCTCGATCGCGAACGGTGTTTCCTCCGGAAGTGTGACGATCGAATTGCATCTGGGCACCACGCGTTCCACAAGCGCACCGAACTGCAGCCTGTACGACATGGTGGAGCTAGGCCAGTGGCAGACCACGGTCTATACCCATATTGGGACCATTGGTATGGAGGAGGGCGCGATAACGGCCCACCTCGCATGGACCGGAGATGTCCTGCGCATCGACCGGGCTCAAGGCAGTTCGATCCTGGAGGTCATGGACGGGAGCGGGCGCACGATATGGGAGCGGCACATCGCGCAGGGCGCGAGCGAAATGGAGGTCCATTTGCCTGCTCGGTTCAAGGGTGTACTCTGTGCACGACTACTGGACGCGCAAGGCGCGAGCCATGTGCGGTTCGTCCGTTGATCGGACCGCTTGCGGTACTCGCTCGGCTCGCCGCACGAGCCGAGCCACAAGAGAAATGCTCGGGCTTTCTGTCGGCACTT
The DNA here is from genome assembly GCA_964517015.1 of uncultured Chryseobacterium sp. Taxonomy (GTDB): domain Bacteria; phylum Bacteroidota; class Bacteroidia; order Flavobacteriales_F; family PHOS-HE28; genus PHOS-HE28. The sequence goes on along the minus strand of CAZFAW010000290.1, from coordinate 79 downwards.
GGCATGCGGCAGGCGGACCCGCCCTTGTGCATCACCCCCGGATCCCGCATCTTGTCCGCATGCGCAGTCTGTTGGCAAT
>CAZFAW010000289.1:0-4010 GCA_964517015.1 uncultured Chryseobacterium sp. | reverse complement strand
CGGAATTCAGCGCAACCAACCTGGCCAATGCGTCCGCCCCGGCCTGGCTCATGGGGACGGTGAAACGCGAATACCGAAACGCAGTGGACCTCGGCCGTTCCTGGCAGGCCACCACCGTGCGACCGGACATCGGTTTCGTACAAGGCTCCTATACCGATCAGTTCGATACCACGCTGGCCACGGATCCTGTGGTGCATGCCTTTGCTGCGAAGGAGACCTATCAGGTGGTGGGCCATGATGCGGTGCCGCTCGACACCGTGTTCGGCTGGCAGGGTGCATACACCTACACCTTCGACCCGGGAGGCGCCGTGATCGACAGCTCCTATGCGGCCGGGGCCTGGTCGTACAACGGCCTGTTGGAGTATTTCGGGGAACCGTTCGAGGTGGTGAACGATCGTGAGGTGGGACGCTACATCACACCCTATGGGATCGGGCTCACCCTCGGACCGGAGGGGTTCCGCTGGACCTTCGACGTGACCGACTACCAATGGCTGCTGCACGACAGCGTGGAACTGAGCGCCGGCAACACGCAGGAGCTGATCGACCTGGAATTCGAGATGATCGAAGGCACCCCGCCGCGGCCGCTCGTACGACAGCAGCGCCCTTGGGGGCCGCAGCGCAGCTACGGGTTCGGTGCCTTGAGCAACGACACGGAGCTTGCGCCGGTGACCGTCCCCCTCGATCCCGCAGCCACGCAATGGGTCCTGCGCAGCAGGATCACCGGCCACGGCGATGCGACCAGCATACCCGGTGTGCAAGGCTGCTGTGAATTCCGTGACAACACCCACTTCATCGATGTGGAAGGCGCACAGGTGGACAGCTGGCACGTGTGGCGCACGAACGATTGTGCCTTGAACCCGGTGTACCCGCAGGGAGGCACCTGGCTCTATGCGCGCGAAGGCTGGTGCCCGGGCGATATAGTGCCCGATCATACCACCGACCTGACTCCGTTCGCCACCGGCGATAGCCTGCACCTCGACTACCGGATCACGCCCGTGCCCGTGAACAACCCCGGAATGGCAGGCGGCAATTACGTGATGAACATGGACCTCTTCGAATACGGCCCCGCAGCACTTGCCCTCGATGCGGAGATCGTGACGGTGGAACGACCCACGGATACCGACCTGCACCGCCGGGACAATCCGATCTGCAAGGACCCCGTGGTCATTTTGCGGAACGCGGGCTCCACCGTGCTCACGAGCGTCACCTTCACATACGGCATCAACGGAGGCCCGTCCGACACCCACACTTGGACGGGATCGCTGACGCACATGGAACAGGCAGCCGTTACACTGCCCGTGGGCAGCGGCTGGTTCTGGAACGGGACCGGGGATCAAACCTTCACCGTGAGCGTGAGCGCACCCAACGGCGGATCGGACCAGTACACTGCGAACGATGCGTACACCACCCATTTCACGCTGCCTACGGTGTACCCGGAGAATTTCATCCTCTACTACAAAACGAACAACCGGTCCGAGGAAACCTCGTGCACCATCAAGGACCTCTGGGGAACCACCGTGTACCAGCAGGATTGGGGCGACCTGGGCGATAACGTGACGCGCTACGACACGCTCGCGCTATCACCGGGTTGCTACACGCTGGAACTGTTCGATTCCGGGAACGACGGTGTCTACTACTGGGCCGATCCCGGCCAGGGCAGCGGGTTCTTCCGGTTCAAGAGCAACGGCGGATCCATCCTGAAGAACTTCGAGCGTGAGTTCGGTCGTTCGATACACTATGCCTTTGCGATCTCCGACATCGTGGGGATCCAGGAACAGGGCACGGCGCCGGCCATGGAGGCCTTCCCCAACCCCAGTGCCAGCGGATCGTTCACCCTGGCGCTCGACGGCATGGACGGCCCTGCCACGGTGGAGGTCGTGGATGGCACAGGCCGACCTGTACACCAGGCACGTATTGAAGCACGCGCGGGTTGCAGGATCCCTGTGGACCTGGCCGGCCATAGCGACGGGATCTACCTGGTGCGGGTAACCAGCGAAGTCGGGACGACCACCGCGCGCCTGATCAAGCAGTAGCACCCTCATTTCGCCCGATCGGTGACGCGATGCATCTTCGGGCGTCGAACACCCGCCGTTCGCACGGCCCAACACCATCCCCATGCCCATTCGAATGACCCCGGACGACCCGGGTGGATCCTCGCAGCAACAGCCCGGATTCCCGCGTAACCGAGGAGGTGGCGGCGGGATCGGTGGGGGCTTGGGAAGCCTGGTGCCCATGTTGCTCGGCTTGTTGTTGCGGAAACCCAAGTTGTTGCTGTTGGTGCTCGCCGGTGCGGCGGTGTGGTATTTCCTGGGTGGCGGCAAGGGCTGCAACCTGGCCACGGATCCCAATGGTGGCGGCGGCATCGCCAACCTGTTCAACCGCGGCGCAACGCTCGATCCCGCCGAGTACGACAAGGCCGAGGTGTACGAACCCCTGTCCGATAACGTGACGAACCCGCTCCCGGAACGCGCCAGCCTTGAGCAATTCGCGCCGCCGCGCTTGAACCAGGGCCAGCAAGGAAGTTGCGTGGCGTGGGCCAGTGCGTACGCGGCGCGCAGCATCGTGCAGAACAAGGCCACCGGTGCGTCGCCCAGCCAGGCGTCCGCCTTCAGCCCCAGTTTCCTCTACAATCGGATCAAGATCGAGAACAGCGGGTGCCAGGGCAGCTACATCCTGCGCGCCATGGACGACATGCTGAAGCGCGGCGCCGTCCCGTTCAGCCGGTTCGCCTATACCGACGAGGATTGCGATCGCCAGCCCGGGCCCGAGGAACAACAACTGGCCTCCCGCTACCGGATCAAGGGCTATCAACGCCTCAGCAAGTCGGACGATCCCAACAGTCCGGTGGACATGGTGGCCATGAAGCAATACCTCGCACAGGGTTCACCGGTGGTCATCGGCATGATGGTGGGCGGCACGTTCATGCAGGAAATGCAGGGGCAGGACATCTGGTACCCCTCCGAAATGGACGCGAACATGTCCGGCTTCGGCGGCCACGCCATGTGCGTGATCGGCTACGACGATTACAAGCTCGGGCAGCAAGGCGGCGCGTTCCAGATCATGAACAGCTGGGGCACCGACTGGGGCCGGAACGGGCTGGCCTGGGTACCCTACGGTGCGTTCGAGTATTTCGTGAAAGAGGCCTATGCGGTCTATCCCATGGGCGAAAGTGCGGAGGAGCGGCCATCGCAATTCGATGTCCGGTTCGGGCTGCTCACCGTCGATGCAAAGGGCGCCTCTTCGGGCACGCACATCGGCCTGCAACGCACGTCGGGCCGGGTGTTCCACACCAGCGCGCCCATCGCGAAGGGCACACGGTTCAAGATCGAGGTGACCAACAACCTGGAATGTTACACCTACCTCTTCGGGCAGGAAACGGACGGCAGCAGCTATGTGCTCTTCCCGTACACACCGAAACACTCCCCTTACTGCGGTATCACCGGTACTCGGGTGTTCCCCAAGGACCATAGCCTTACGGCGGACGAGACGGGCGAACTGGACGTGATGGCGATCCTGGTGGCCAACCAACCGTTGGACTACCCCAAGATCAACGAAGCCCTGAGCGCTGCGCCCGCCAAAGGATTGGATGCCAAGCTGGCCATGGTGTTGGGCGATGAATTGATGGCCGCCGACGAGGTGACCTATACCGAAGGCGAGGTGTTCGGGGCCAAGTGCCCGTCGACCAAGAACGCACTGGCCGTGGTGCTGGAGATCGCCAAGCGATGAAGCGCTGGATGTGGATCACCCTTGCCGTGGTGGGTGGCGCGCAGTTGATCCGACCATCGCGCACGAGCGAACCCATCGACCCCACTTCCGACCTGCTCACGCTCACGAAGCCCGCGCCGGGTGTGGAGCGCCTGATCCGTACGACCTGCTACGATTGCCACAGCGGACAACCGCGCTATCCGTGGTACGTGAACATCACCCCGGTGAATTGGTGGATGCAGCACCACATCGACGAAGGCCGGCACCATTTCGATGCTTCGGCCTGGGGTCGGTACAGCACCGAA
>CAZFAW010000288.1:0-4021 GCA_964517015.1 uncultured Chryseobacterium sp. | reverse complement strand
GAACAGCGCGTCCACGAAGGCGCGCTTGTCGAATATCCGAAGGTCGTCCATCCCCTCGCCCACCCCCAGGTAGTTGATCGGCACCTGGAATTGATCGCTGATCCCAATGGCCACGCCGCCCTTGGCGGTGCCATCGATCTTGGTCAAAGCGAGCGCGGTGACATCGGTGGCCTTGGTGAACTGCCTGGCCTGCTCGATCGCGTTCTGCCCCGTGCTGGCATCCAACACAAGTAGCACCTCGTGCGGCGCTGCGGGTACCACCTTGCGCATCACATCGCGCACCTTGGTCAGTTCGTTCATCAGGTTCACCTTGTTGTGCAGGCGGCCTGCAGTGTCGATGATCACCACATCGGTGCCGCGTGCTCTGGCGCTCTCCACGGTATCGTAAGCCACCGCAGCGGGGTCTGCCCCCATGCCTTGCTGCACCAGGGGCACCGCGGCGCGCTCGCTCCAGATCCGCAGCTGGTCCACCGCCGCCGCCCGGAACGTGTCGGCAGCGCCCAACAGAACGGTGCGGCCTTCTTTCCGGAAGAGGTGGGCCAGTTTCCCGATGGTGGTGGTCTTGCCCACGCCGTTCACGCCCACCACCATGATCACGTACGGCTTGGCATCGCTCGGCCCACTCGTTGGGTCCTTCATCAACGCCGCGATCTCTTCGCGCAACAGGCCGTTCAATTCCGAGGTGGTGATGAACTTGTCGCGTGCCGCACGGTCCTGGATCCGGCGTACGATCTTCAAGGTGGTTTCCACACCTACGTCCGCTTCCACAAGCGTTTCTTCCAGCCGGTCCAGCACTTCATCGTCCACGGTGCTTTTGCCGGCGATCGTGCGCGCCAGGCGGGAAAGCAGGCCCTGGCGGGAGCGCTCCATGCCACGCTCCAACGCGGCCTTCTCGGCCCCGGCCTCGGCCGGGGCTTTTCGACGGTTGAACAGGCCGAACATCAGGGGTCCCTATGCACGGAAGGCCTCCGTCGTCGACGAAGGCCTTCCATCGGATCGGTCACGATCAGTTCTTCTTCGCAAGGAATTTGTCCACCTCCTCGGCGGCCATCACCTGCTCCTGGAACTGGTATCCGCCGGTCTTGTCGCTCTTCACCATGCGGATCACCTTCACGAAATTCTTCGCGTCGGCCTTTTTCATCGACGCCACGGTCTTCTTTGCCATGTCTTGTTCGCCTTAGCCCGGCGAGGCATTGCTTACTTGATCTCCTTGTGAACGGTCATCTTGCGAAGGATGGGGTTGTATTTCTTCAACTCCATCCGCTCACTGGTGTTCTTACGGTTCTTCGTGGTCACGTAGCGTGAGGTACCGGGCTGCCCGGAGGTCTTATGCTCGGTGCACTCCAGGATCACTTGAACGCGGTTGCCCTTCTTGGCCATGACGGTGCGTTTTCAGGGTTCAATTGAAGTAGCCCTTGGCCTTCGCCCGGCGGATCGCCTCGGCCAGCCCGAGCTTGTTGATCACGCGAAGGCCGTTGGTGCTCACGCGCAAACTGATCCACTTCTTCTCCTCGGCAAGGTAGAAGCGGCGGTCCTGCAGGTTGGGCGCGAAGGTGCGCTTGGTCTTGATGTTCGAGTGGCTGACCTTGTGGCCACCGATCACGTGCTTTCCGGTGATCTGGCAGATGCGGGACATGGCTCTTGGGAAACGGGGCGCGAAGATAGAAGAAGTTCCTCGCCCGAGCCCATCATTCCCGATCGGCGTATCGCAATTCCCTGCGCAGCAGGTTCAACCCCGACATGGCGGCCCGTTCGATCACCAGGTCGCGTGCCCCGGGGAAATTGCCCAACTTGGAAACCACCCCATCCGGTCCGGCCACCGCGATCCAAACGGTGCCCACCGGCTTTTCAGGGGTCCCCCCATCGGGTCCGGCGATCCCGGTCGTGGCTATGGCCCAGTCGCTGCGCAACGCCGCACGGACACCCTGGGCCATGCGTTCGGCCACCGGCTGGCTCACCGCTCCGTTCAATTCCAACATGTCGCTGGGAATGCCCAATTCCTCCATTTTCACGGCATTGGCGTAGCTGATCACCCCGCCGATGTAATAGGCCGAACTGCCGGGCACCGAGGTGATCAGATGGCTGAGGTATCCGCCGGTGCAGCTTTCCGCCAAGGCCAGGGTCTGTCCACGCTCCTTCAAATGCCTGCCCACGGCCTTCTGCAGGGTATCGTCCCCTTCGCCGAAGATCAATTCCGGAATGAGCCCGTACAATACCGTGGCCTGTTCATCCACCTTGGCCCGGGCAAGGAGCGCGTCCCGGTTGGCGTAGGCGGAAAGCCGCAATTTCACCATGCCGGGCGAAGGCAGGTAGGCCAGTTTGATCCCCTGAACGGCGAGCCCATCTTCCCACCCTTCAATGCGCTGGGCCAAAAGGCTTTCCCCGAGCCCGGCGGTCAACACGGTCCGGTGCACGATCACAGGCGGGCTGAAATGCCGGCGTAAGCTGTCCAGGACATGTTCCTCCATGATGCCCTGCATTTCATAAGGCACCCCGGGCATGCTCACGAACACGCGGCCTTCGCGCTCGAACCACATGCCGCTGGCCGTTCCTCGTGAATTGGGCAGCACGGTGCACGCCTCCGGCAGATCGGCTTGGGCGCGGTTCACCTCCTGGACTTCCCTAGCGTCCCTGCCCATGCGGGTGAAGAGGGCGACGATATGCGTTTCGACTTCCGGACGCCGCCGTAGCCGGGTCCCGAAGAAGTCGCAGAGCGTGTGCTTGGTAATGTCGTCCTTGGTGGGCCCCAGGCCTCCTGTGATCAGTACCGCGTGCGCCACCGACGTTCGCAGCGCTTCGAGGATCTCCTCGCGGTCGTCGCCGATCGTTCGCGTGCGCAGGGGGCGTATTCCGATGGCGCTCAACCTGGCGCCCATCCATGCGGCGTTGGTGTTCACCGTTTGGCCAATGAGCAATTCATCCCCGATGCTCAGGATCTCTGCGGTGACATCTGCTCCGTGTTGCACGGCAACGAAGGTCGGTGCTCTTTTGCCACCTGCACCAGGCCGGGCTTACCGGAAGGAGATCCGGTCCAGGCTGAACCGCCCGCTACCAAGGAAGAAGATGGCCAGGTAGGCACCCATGTAAACCAGGGCCTTCTCGCCTGCCCCGAAGGGATCGTTCCCGTTGCTGATGAACGCGGCCACGGCCATGCCGATGATCACCGGAAGGGTGGTGATGCGGGTCCATAGGCCCAAGGCCACGAGCGTGGCGCAAACGGCTTCGGCAACCACGATCAGGATCAGCGAAACCGGCGATCCGAGGCCGATGGGATCGCCGAACCCGTCCATGAGCTCGCCGAAGCGCATGATCTTCGGCCATCCGTGCTGCCAGACCATGCCCCCACCGGCCACCACACGCAGCAGCAATTTCCCTGCATCTTCCGCAACGGGATCCGAACTGAGCAGCATGACGCGGCGAACGTAGGAGCCGTAAGGGGACGATCGCGAGAGGGACACCCCCGGTTTTCCACGGGTGAAAGCTCATTCCCGCATCGAACCTTGAAGGTCCCGTGCGCGTTGAAAGGCGCCATGAAGCGCCTCTCCGTCCTCGCGCTGATCATCAGAACCGGCGCGTTGTTCGCCCAGGGCGCGGATCCTGACTTCAACGCCGGCCTGGTCGCCTTGCACGAAGAACAGCACTGCACGGCCATCGCGGCTTTCAGCCGATCGGTGCAGGAAGATCCCGGCAACGCACGAGCTTGGTACTATCGGGGCCTGAGCCGCGATGCCTCCGGCGATCATGCCGGGGCGCTCAGTGATCTGGATCGCGCGTTGCTGCTGGATCCCGGCGACGCGAACATGTTGCTGCGCCGTGCCGACGTGCTCTTGAACCTGGACCGACCTACCGAGGCCCGACGCGATCTGGAGCAGGTATTGTCCCGGTACCCTACAGGGCCGATCGCCATCCACGCGCTCTTCAGTCTTGGCCACGCCGGGGTGATCTCGGGCAACCATGAAGAAGCTCTGGCGGCCTATGACCGATTGCTCGACTTGGCCCCCAACGACGCCCGCGCCTATTG
>CAZFAW010000287.1:0-4027 GCA_964517015.1 uncultured Chryseobacterium sp. | reverse complement strand
AGATGCAGGATGGGTCGGGCCGCAGCGGGCGCGAGGAAGGCGCTGTCGGCGAAGATCGCCACACTGTCGATCCGTTCCTTGGTCCGCGACCCGTCGATCAGGGGAGCCGCGTTCAAGGTGCCGTCCGATCGGCGGAAGATCTCCGATCGTTCATCATCGCGCAAAGCGTAACCGTTGATCCAATTGAACCCGAAAGCGGCAGCGAGTTCAGCGGCGGCCCCGCCGAAAGGCATGTGGTCCGCGATCAGGAACAGACTGCCTCCCGCGTGCACCCAGCGCTCCACCACCGCGATCTCCTCCGAGGTGAAGGCTGTTTCGGTGGGAAGGTCCCAATCACCATCCGGTGGAAGCGCGTTCGCGATGGCCAGGATCCGTACCTGTTCCAACCCTTCCTGTGTGAAGGGCTCGGTTCCGGGCCGCATGCGATAGCCATCGTCGGCCAGGATGCGTCCGAACGCGGCGTACCTGCCTTCCAGGGTGTGGAAGTTCCGGTGCGCTTCGTCGAGCACGATCCAAGGACCTTCGTCACCGGTGTACGCAGGCGTAGTGGCGCGGTACCGGTATGCGGTATCCGGGACCTGCTGGGCACCGCACCCCACCGCAAGGACTGCTGCGAACCAGCTCGTCGGGTTGCGCATGGCGCAAGATTACGGTCGAGGGCGGAGCGGCCCGTACCTGTGTGACGTGCGGTGGACGGTATTCCGCAGCGGCGATGTGCCTTCGAAGGCCGGGTATGTAACCCGTTCGTCCCCACGCCCGTTGAAAGGCCACCAACCAACTCTTCCAACCACATGAATAAAGCCATTTTCCGTAACCGCTTCGTCCTCGGACTGGCGGTATTGCTGTCCGCCGGCGCTCTGGTGAACGCCCGGACCATCGGTGGAGGCGAACAAGGCCAGCAAGGCCCGACCGCCACCCAGAGCATCAAGGTGTTCCCCAATCCGTTCAACAACGTGCTGAACGTGAGCCTCCGCTCGCCTGTGGGCCGCCCGGTGATCGTGCGGATCGTTTCCCAGAACGGGGGCGCCACGGTGATGCACCAGACCTTCCCTGGCACCGGCGGCGTGTTCCAATTGAACACCGCCAGTGTGCCGGCCGGTCGCTATGCCGTGACCGTGTCCACCGATGAAGGCACCTTGCTCGGAACGTCGTCCGCGACCTGCGCGCACTGATCGAACGATCATCCACTTGAACAAGGCCGCTGAAGAGCGGCCTTTGTTCGTTCCCCGCGGGAAAGGTCCTGCTACTTCGATACCCGTGCGGCTGTTCCGCGCTTCCGGCCGAACACGAGCAGGGTCACCGGCATGAGCATGATCCACCAGACCGCCATTTGTGCTGCTGGGGTGCCGCTGGTGGCGTACAGGGTGATGAGCATGAGGATCAGCGCCACGCCCATCGACAGCACGATCAGCTTTCTTCGGCGCAGGGCGGTCCGGTGTTCCGTCAGGTCCACATTGGCCCGCAGGTTGGGCCGTTGCACCAGCACATAATGCTGCAGGGCGAATTGCGCGAGCACGCACGCGTAGATCACGCTCAGGTAGGTGACGAAGGCGGGCTCCGCGCCCTTGGCATGCGTGATCACGGAAGCGCTGAAAGGGAAGAGCCCCACGAGGAAGAGCAGGACGAGGTTCCGCACCACGAGACCCTTGTCATAGTCGTTCAGCACACTGAAGAGCCGCAGGTGCTGGTACCAGATGGCGCCGATGAAGAAGAAGCTCACCGCATAGGCGGCCACCACGGGCAGCAGGTGCAGGAACACGCCCGCATCGAGCGGCGCCTCGGTACCGACGTGCTCGGGCAGGCGGATCTCGATCGCCATGAGGGTGATCACGATCGCGAACACGGCATCGCTGAAGAGGATCATGCGTTCGAGCTGGAACTCGCGTTTGACGTCCTCGCGCATGCCGTCGTGCTTCTTCACCGGGTCCATGGTAGCGCAATATCGGCCAAGGTAGGATCGTGGCGCGCACGGCGCGTTCCGTTCGGTCGGCGGTCAGCGACCGTGCTTGCGGCCGGCCGGCCGCCCATGGCCGGCACCTGCGCCACCGCCGCGGCTGCCGTCGCCTTCGTCCACGCGGATGCGCCGGCCCCGGTAGTTGGCCGTGCGGAAATGCGCGATCGCATCGTCGAAGTGGTCGGCATCGATGTCGATGAAGGAGTACATGTCCTTCAGGAGGATCCGGCCGATCTCCTGGTTGCTCAAGCCGGTGATGCCGCAGAGATACCCGAGCATGCGCCCCTTGTCGAAGCCATCGGCGGTGCCCAGATTGATGAACATGGACCGCATGGGGCCCTCGTTCGGGCGCGTGAACTCTTTCTTCTCCCGGCGTTCGCGGGGTTGATGGTCCTTGCGGGCAAGATCGATGTTCAGGTCGCGGGCGTCGCGGTATTGCTCCAGGAACCGGTTGAATTCGAGCGAGACCACGCGTTTCACCAGCTGCTCACGGTCCAGGTGCGCAAGGTCCTGTTCCACCACGTCCATGAAGCGCGCGATCCCCTCCTCATCGACCTCCACGTCCTTGATGCGATGGATCAAGGTGAGCAGTTGGCGCTCGCAGATCTCCGCACCGCCAGGAACGCGCACATAGGTGAAGTGCGTTTTGAGGCGGTTCTCCAGCGATCGGATGCGGTACACCTCCTTGGGCCCCACGATGCTGAGCGAGATCCCCGTGCGGCCCGCACGACCCGTGCGCCCGCTCCGGTGCGTGTAGCTCTCCACCTCGCCGGGCAGGTCGAAGTGGATCACATGCGTCACGTCGTTCACGTCGATCCCGCGAGCGGCCACGTCCGTGGCGATGAGCAATTGCAGATTGCGCGATCGGTAGCGCGCCATCACCCGGTCGCGTTGTTGCTGGCTCAGGTCGCCGTGTATGGCATCGGCGTCGTACCCGTCCTTCTGCAGGTGCTCGGCCAGTTCCTGGGTCTCCTGCTTGGTGCGGCAGAACACGATGGCGAAGAGGTCGGGCTCCACGTCCACGAAGCGCTTCAAGGCCAGGAAGCGATCGCGCGGATGCACCACGGTGTACCGGTGCGCGATGGCATCGGCGGCGGCGTTCGCGCGGCCCACGCTGATCTCGTCCGCCTCGCGCATGTAATTGCGGGCGATGCGCCGCACCTCCCCGTCCATGGTGGCGCTGAACAGCCAGGTGCGTTTTTCCGGCGGCGTGGTCTCCAGGATCGTGGTCAGGTCCTCCTGGAAGCCCATGTTCAACATTTCGTCGGCTTCGTCGAGCACCGCCACGCGGATCCGCGAGAGGTCCACGGCCTGCCGGTCGATCAGGTCGATCAGTCGGCCCGGCGTGGCCACCACGATGTTCGCGCCGCGCTGGATCGCCCGCATCTGCTCGCGGATGTTGGCGCCCCCGTAGACGGCCACGCACCGCACTCCGGACAGGTGCTTGCTGAAGCGTTCCAGGTCCTTGGTGATCTGCATACAGAGCTCGCGCGTGGGCGCCAGCACGAGGCCCTGCACCGACCGGATCGCGGGATCGATGCGGTGCAGCAGCGGAATGCCGAATGCCGCCGTTTTTCCCGTGCCGGTCTGGGCCAGGGCCACCACGTCGCGCTCGCTCGCGAGCATGAGCGGGATCGCCTTCTCCTGGATCGGCGTCGGAGTTTCGAAGCCCAGTTCGTTCAGGGCGGTGAGGATACCGGCCTGTATGCCGAGCTGGGCGAACGTGGTCATGTGCGGTGGAAAGGGCCGTGAAGGTAGGCCAGGGGCCGAGGTGGGCCCGATCAATGCGCAGTCGGAGCCGGTAGCGCACGTGCCAGCGCCTCGCTCACCAGGCGCCCGCTTGCGAGGTCCAGGTGGTTGCCGTCGGTGAATCCCACGGCGTGGATCGTGTCCAGGTCGATGAAGTGAACGCCTTCCGCCTGCGCCAGGTCGCGGACGCGCACGGGCAGATCGGCGGCGAACGTGTTCTCCACGGAAGCGATGCCAGGCCCCACCGGCAACCGCACCAGGCACACCGTGCCGTGTTCCCGCAGCAAGCGCACGATCCTGCGCAGGTGCTCGAACCGGGTATCC
>CAZFAW010000286.1:0-4027 GCA_964517015.1 uncultured Chryseobacterium sp. | reverse complement strand
AAAGCGCCCGTGGCATTGGTGGATATCCGCCCCTTCCGCCGGAACACGGTCACCGGGAAGGTGGAACGGCTGGTCTCTTTCGATCTGGTGGTCGATCCTGTACGCAAGGGCGGCCCGGCCGGGGCCCAATACAAGTCGTACCCGGACCACTCGAAACTGGCCTCGGGCTCCTGGTACCGGTTCACCGTGGACCAGGACGGTGTCTATGCCATCGATCGGGCCTTTCTGCAGAGCCTTGGGGTGGACGTGAACGGACTGGCCAGCGATCAGATCAACCTCTACGGCAATCACTTCGCGCAATTGCCCTATTCCAATTCCGTGGAACGCCCCACCGACCTGGTGATCAACGCGATCGAAGTGCAGGACGGGGGCGATGGGCAGTTCGACGGTACCGACCGGATCCTGTTCTACGCCACAGGACCGGATACATGGTCGCTTTCTACGGATGGGACCCAGTTCCGCCATATCAGGAACACCTATTCGAACACGGCCAGCTATTTCATCGGCATCGGAACGGATGCGCCGTACCGCATCCAGAACGCGGTGCTCGCCACCGATCCGGCCACCCACCAGGTGAACGCGTTCAACGACCGCCAGTTCATCGAACGCGACGTGTTGAACCTGATCAAGAGCGGAAGGCAGTTCTTCGGCGAGGTCTACGACCTGGTGGACGTGTACAACTACAGCTTCACCGTCCCGAACATCCGCACCGATGCCCCCGTGACCTTGCTGATCAACGGCGCCGCGCGAACGGTGGGGTCGTCCACCAGTCTTTTCCAATTCTCGGTCGGGAGCTTCGCCAACGGGTCGATCAGCATTCCCGGTGTGGGCACCGGCTATACCGGGCCCTACGCCAATCCCTTCACCGATACCTTGGTGTTCAACAGCCCGCAGTCCACGCTGCCGATCACGGTCACCTTCGTACCGAACGACCCGATCACCTCCATCGGGTACATGAACTACCTGGAGTTGAACGCCCGCCGCGACCTCAAAATGGCCGGCGACCAACTGATGTTCCGTGACCTCGGCTCGGTGGGCACGGGGAACGTGAGCGAATTCACCGTGGACCTGGCCTCGCAGGTCTACCGCATCTGGGAAGTGACCGATCCGATGCACGTGGCGGCGATCCCGTACACCGACGGCGGCATCCAGAAGACCTTCCGCCTGGCCACCGACTCGCTGCGGCAATTCGTCGCCTTCAAGAACAACGGATTCCTTGCACCGGTGGCCGTGGGCGCGGTCCCCAACCAGGACCTGCACGCCACCCCGTTGCCCTCGGACCTGGTGATCGTGTGCCCGCCCGAGTTCATGAGCGAAGCGCAACGCCTGGCGGATCGGCGCGAGAGCGAAGGCTTGTCCGTGCGCTTGGTCGCTCCGCAGCAGGTGTTCAACGAATTTTCAAGCGGCGCACGCGACGCCACGGCGATCAAGCGCTACATGCGCATGCTGTACGATCGTGCCGGTACGGACAGCACCTTGTTCCCGCGCTACCTCCTGCTCTTCGGCGATGGCTCCTACGACAACGTGAGCGTGGTGAACAGCAACCAGAACTGGATCCCGACCTACCAGACGGCCAACAGCTGGGACCTCAGCAAGTCCTACACCTCCGACGATTATTTCGGGCTGCTGGACCCCACGGAGGGTGAATACACCGGTGATCTGGTCGATATCGGGATCGGGCGCCTGCCGGTGAGCGACGCGCAACAGGCCCGTCAGATGGTGGACAAGATCCTGAACTACGACAAACTCCAACTGCTCAGCACGGCCGAAGCCAGCTGTTCGACCACGGGTGACGGCGGTGCGAGCGATTGGCGCACCTGGATCGATTTCATTTCGGACGACCAGGACGGCGACCAGCTCGATGGGGTGATCCACATGTCGCAGAGCGATCAACTGGCCACGCGCGTGGAGAACGAGCACCCGATGTACAACGTGTACCGATCCTACCAGGATGCCTACCTGCAGGTGAGCACCCCCGGCGGCGAACGGTACCCCGAGGCCCAGGATCGCTTGCGCGACGCCGTGCAGCGCGGGGCCCTGCTGGTGAACTACATCGGGCATGGGGGCGAAGTGGGCTGGGCCCATGAGCGCCTGCTGGACAACAGCACGATCCTCGGGTGGACCAACCTGGACCGGCTTCCCCTGTTCATGACGGCGACCTGCGAATTCAGCCGATGGGACGATCCCGCGCGCACCTCGGCCGGCGAGTACGTGTTCCTGAACCCGAACGGCGGAGGCATCGCCTTGATGACCACCACGCGCCTGGCCTATTCCTACCAGAATTTCCAGCTGTCCAACGATTTCTACGACAATGTGCTGCGCGATCAGGATGAGCAGGGACGGGATCAGTGCCTGGGCGACATCTATCGGCAGACCAAACGGCAGATCACGGCATCCTGGCCTTCGCAGACCAACCACCGCAACTTCACCCTGCTCGGCGATCCAAGCTGCCGTCTGGCGCGGCCACGCATGAAGGTGCTCACGACCGCGATCACCGATACGCTCGGCAACGCGGTGGACACCCTGCAGGCCCTCGCCACGGTGCGGGTGTCCGGCATGGTCACCGATCCCGATGGCGACCCGCTCACCGATTTCAATGGCGTGGTGATCCCCACCGTGTTCGATAAGCGCACCGCACAAAGCACGCTGGACAACGATGGCAGTGGGGACACCTTCGATTTCTCCGTACGCAAGAACATCGTCTATCGCGGCAAGGCCACGGTGACCAACGGGGCTTTCTCCTTCACGTTCGTGGTGCCGAAGGACATCATCTACCAAGTGGGCACCGGGCGGATCGGCTATTACGCCGAATCCCTCTCCAGCAATGCCTGCGGTTACACCAACGACCCGCTGGTGGGCGGTACGGCCACCGGTGTTCCGGCCGATGCCAATGGCCCGGACATCGCGCTTTACCTGAACGACGATCGCTTCGTGCAAGGAGGCATCACCAACGGATCGCCGCTGCTGTACGCGCGGATCTTCGACGAGAACGGGATCAACACCACGGGCAACAGCATCGGCCACGACCTCACCGCCGTGCTCGATGCCAACACCGACAACGAGGTGGTGCTGAACGACTACTACGAGGCCGATCTGGATACGTGGAAGAGCGGAAAGGTGCGCTACCGCTACAGCGGGTTGAGCGAAGGCACCCACACGCTGACGTTGAAGGCCTGGGATACGCACAACAACAGTTCGGTGAAGACCACCGAGTTCGTGGTCACCTCATCCGAGGAGCTGGCGTTGGAGCATGTGCTGAACTATCCCAACCCGTTCACCACGCACACCGAATTCTACTTCGAGCACAACCGCCCCTGTTCCAGCCTTGAGGTGCAGGTGCAGGTGTTCACCGTGAGCGGCAGGCTGGTCAAGACCTTGAACCGCCGGTTGACCTGCGAAGGGTTCCGTGCCGAACCGCTCGCCTGGGATGGACTGGACGACCAGGGCGATAAACTGGGCCGCGGCGTGTACGTCTACCGGCTGCACGTGACCAGCCCCGAAGGAGATAAGGCCGAGAAGTTCGAGAAGCTGGTCATCCTCCGTTGATGGGCAATAAGCAGGTGGGGTCCCGCGTATATTCGCAGCCCTTTTCCAGAATGACCCTTCCTGTTCACTTCCCCACGCGTCCGGCCCTGCTTCTCGTGGCCATGGCCCCCTGTGCGATCGCCATGGCCCAAACCCCCTGTGAGGTGAACGCCATCGCCGGGCAGGATTGCGGCGACCGGCTCAATACGATCACCACGGCCGTGCCCTTTCTCATGATCGGACCCGATTCCAGGGCGGGGGGCATGGGCGATGCCGGTGTGGCCATTTCGCCCGACGTGAACGCGATCCACTGGAACCCCAGCAAGCTCGCGTTCGCCGAGAACGAGGGCGAGATGAGCCTTTCGTTCTCGCCGTGGCTGCGGAACCTGGTACCCGACATGAGCCTGGCCTACCTCTCCGGCTACAAGAAGCTCAGCAACAAGCGCAGCGCCATCGGAGGCTCCCTGCGCTACTTCAACCTGGGCAGCATCACCTTCACCGA
>CAZFAW010000285.1:0-4068 GCA_964517015.1 uncultured Chryseobacterium sp. | reverse complement strand
GCGGACCACATCATGGAGCCCGATCGGGCCACCATCGTGCAGGAGATCGTGCCCAAGAGCCTGAAGATCCAGCTATACAAAGCGCTGCTCGACAGCCACGCGGCCGAGCACGGCGCACGCATGACGGCCATGCACAAGGCCACCGACAATGCCGACAGCCTGCTCAAGGACCTGAAGCTTTCCTACAACAAGGCCCGCCAGGCCGCGATCACGGGCGAGATCCTGGAGATCGTGGGTGGCGCGGAGGCGTTGAAGGGGTAGCTCCTCGCATCGGCCCTGGCACGCGGATCGTGCCGAACCATCCATGCGCCGCCCCGTAGCTTCGGCGGCACCCATGCGGCGTTCCCTGTTCGTGCTCCTGCTCGCGGCGGCCTGCGCAGGCCTTTCCTTCCTACTGCCGCAACGCGACGCGAACACGCGGCTTGAGGAGGCCGCAGCGGTATTGCAACAACGCGTCGACGCCCGGGCGGCCTTGATGGACGACATCGCCGCGCGCATTGCAAGTCGGTCGTCCGCACCGGACCGCCAGGAGCGGCTGTCCGCCCTTCTGCCCAAAGGCCTGGGGGTGTGGGTCTTCCGTTCCGATACCCTGATGGCGTGGAGCGGCACGCTGGCCATCGACGAAGACAGTTTGCGCACCTTGGACGCAGCGCACCTGCGGGTAGGCAGTTCCGTGATGCTCCATGCCCGCGTACCACTGCCCGATGGCATGGTGCATCTGGCGGCGGAGGCGTGGAACGGGCCACCGTTCACCAATAGCTATCTCCGGCCGGCATTCGCCACCTGGCTGCATGCGCCTTCCGGGCTGGTAGCGGAGCCCGGCCCAGGCCTGGGCCCGGTGGTGCGCGACCGCGACGGGAACGTGCTCTTTCGGCTGGCCTGGGCCGATGATGCCAACGGCTTCGACGACCGGGACACGGCCCGGCTCGTATTGCGCGTGCTGGCGATCGTGCTCCTGGTCGCCGCATGCTGGCTGTTCCTCCGGCGGCTCGTTGATCGGGGCCGGCCCAGGGCCGCCTCGTTCTTGTTCATTGCACTGATCGCGGTGCTTCGGGCGGCCAGCCTTCAGCTCTACCCCATTTCGCCGTTCGACCGGCTCGAGCTCTTCGGCCCGGAACTGTATGCCGCGTCCGCCTGGCTACCCTCGCTCGGCGACCTGTTGATCGATGCGGTGCTGGCCCTCGTGGTCGCACGGTTCATGCACCTGGCCCTGCGGCATGCACGGAAACCACCAATGGCGCTTTCGTTGGGGCTGGTGGGCGCGGTGCTGCTCTCGGGCTGGTGGATCACCGGCGCGTTCATCGGGCTTGTGGAGGACAGCAGTGTGGACCTCGACCTCTTCCATTTGCAGGACCTGAACATCCACAGCGTGCTGGCGCTGGTCTGCGTGGCACTGCTCTACACCAGCTGGGCCTTGTTCTGCGACAGCGTGGCTACGCTGCTCCTTCCCGCGCGCACGCCACGCAAGGCACTGGTGTTGCTCGTCGCTGCGTTGTCCATCTCGGTGATCGTGCACGACCTGGCCGGGGTCGTGGACCTGATCCTGGTGCTCTGGCCCGTTCCGGTGATCGCCACGGTGATCCATGGGCGCTTACGCGGATACCGCCTCGGGCACGCGCTGCTCGGTCTGGCGACGTTCGCCTTCCTGGGTGCGCACGTGCTGATCAAATACACCCAGCGCCGTGAACACCACGAACGGCTGGCACTTGCCGAACGGCTGGTAACGAACGACGACCCCGTGGTGGAACTGCTCTTTCGTGAGACCGCGCCGCGCTTGCGCAACGACCCCGCCGTGCACACGCTCTTGAGCGATACCGTGCCGTGCACGGCCGCCGATCTCGATGCCCTGGTGCGCCAGGTCTATTTCTCCGGCTATTGGGAACGCTATGACGTGCGGTTGTACGCCTTCGGCACGGACGGCCACGAACGGTGCGCGACTTCTTCGGAGCCCCCGCGCTCCCTGGTCGGCGATGCCGGCCGGTTCACCACCACGCTGCCGATCGCCGACATGCCCGAACTTTTCCGCGACGCATCGCCCGGCGAGCGCACCTTCTACCATGCCCGCGTGGCGGTGATGGCCAGCGACACCTCGCAGCCGGCGCAGGTGGTGATCGAGTTGCACCCACGGATCACCACGGGCGCGCAGGGGTTCCCCGACCTTCTGCTGAACGACATCGGCGGGCTTTCACGGCGCGCGGACCGCTATGCCTTCGCCCGGTACGATGGCGGCACCTTGATCGAAAGCCGCGGTTTCGCCTTCCCCCTTCGTTGGACCGCGCCGGTGGACGACGACGGCACCGCGAGCCTGTTGCTGGACGGCAACGACTTGCTGGCCTACGGCGATCCCCAGCGCTCGCTGGTGGTGCTCGCAGCCCCCTCGTTCGGGTTCATGGATGCGGCAACCACCTTCAGCTGGCTCTTCGCGTTCTTCAGCTTGCTGCTCGCCCTGGCCTATGGCCTGCGCGGGGCAATGCGCGGTCCGTCCGGTGCCGGACCGGGCTTGGCCGGCAAGGTGCGTCTGGCCCTGCTCGTGTTCGCCGGGCTGGGGTTGGTGCTCTTCAGCGTAGGCGCGCAGCGACTGCTGTCGCGGCTGTACGGCGAGCGCAGCGATGCGGCCCTGCTCGAAAAGTCGCGTTCGGTACTGGTGGAGTTGCGGCAGAAGCTGGACGGCACCGAAACGCTCGGACCGGAACAAGCAGCCTATCTGGACCATTTGCTGGGCCGCTCGGGCAACGTGTTCTTCACCGACGTGAACCTGTACGCGCCGAACGGAAGGCTGCTCGCCACCTCGCGACCGCAGGTGTTCGACGCAGGGTTGCTGGGCCGCCGCATGGATCCCGCGGCGTTCACGCGCATGGCCATCGAGGGTCGGAGCGAATTCGTGCACGTGGAACACATCGGCACGGCACGGTACCGTTCGGCCTATCTGCCTTTGCGCGACAGGCGCGGGCACCTGCAGGCATATCTGAACCTGCCGTCGTTCGCGCGGCAAGGTGAAATGGACCGCGAGCGCGGCACGCTGCTCACGGCGATCGTGAACCTGTTCGTGCTGCTTTTCGCCCTGTCGTTGCTGGCCGGTGTGTTCATCAGTGCATGGACCATCCGACCGCTCGACCTGTTGAAGCGCGGCCTTTCGCGCATCGCGTTGCAAGGCGCCAACGAGCCGATCGCCTACAGCGGCCACGACGAGGTGGGTGAGCTGGTGCGCGTGTACAACCGCAAAGTGGACGAGTTGCGCGACAGCGCCGAGAAACTGGCGCGCAGCGAACGGGAGAGCGCCTGGAAGGAAATGGCCCGCCAGGTGGCGCACGAGATCAAGAACCCGCTCACGCCCATGCGCCTCAGTGTGCAACATTTCGAGCGCACCTGGGATCCGGGCGCGCCGGACGCGAAGGAGCGGCTGGAGCGGTTCACCGCCGGCATGGTGCAACAGATCGATGCGCTCAGCCGGATCGCCGGCGAGTTCAGCGCCTTCGCCCAGATGCCGCAGCCGCAACCGAGCGTGTTCGATCTGCGCGAAGTGGCGCGCGCGGGTGCCGAGCTGTTCGCCGGTCAGCAGGGGGTCGGGGTGTCCCTCCTTGCACCGGAGGCGCTCCCCGTGCATGCCGACCGCGAGCACCTCCTGCGCGCCGTGAACAACCTGTTGAAGAACGCCGTGCAGTCGATCCCCGAGGGCCGGATCGGCAGGATCCAGGTCATGCTCGCGCGGGAAGGTCCGCGCGCTCTGTTGTCCGTGGCGGACAATGGCTCGGGCATTCCCGACGATGCCCGCGACCGCATTTTCACGCCCAGTTTCACCACCAAAAGCAGCGGCATGGGCCTCGGCCTGGCCATGGTGAAGCGCATTGCCGAGCAAGCCGGCGGCAGTGTCCGGTTCTCGTCCTCCTTGGAAGGCACCACCTTCGTACTGGAACTGCCGCTGTACCCTTGATCCTACTTTCGCACCAATGGCCTACACGCACCTGCTCATCTCCGACGAAGGAGGTCTGCGCACCCTCACCATCAACCGTCCCGACCAGCTCAACGCGCTGAACCGCGCTACGATCGATGAACTGGACCGCGCGCTGA
>CAZFAW010000284.1:0-4076 GCA_964517015.1 uncultured Chryseobacterium sp. | reverse complement strand
ACTCCGTGGCACGCGCGAACGTTGCCTCGGAACCCGGACGCAGCGACCATGCCGCTCCAAGTGCTCCTTGGCGTTGCAGAAAGGCCAGGTGGTCCAACATGAACGCGAGGACCATGACCACCGCCCCCATGATCATAAGGATCCAGTGCCGTGCGCTCGGGCCGAACAGGGGCGAACGTGCACGACCATGCAGGAGAATGAGGGCCAGGGCGATAAGCCCGATGGATATGAGGCAGGGCGCCAACACGGGGCCGACCCAGGGCACCGGGATCAGGAACAGGATGTCCCAATCGAGAAGGGACGCGGGCCAATCCAGGAACACCTTCAGCCAGATGTAGTAGAAGAGGTCCCACACGCCGAAGCAGAAGCAGAACCACGCGGATCGTTCCAACGCGCTTCGGGAGACCAGGGCTCCCGGAGCGAGCAGCATGAGCAAGGTCGCGGCCTCGCGTGCCACCTCGATCGCACCCAGGTCGTGATCGATGGGAACGAGCGGGAACCGGAAGCCCTGCGGATAGTAGAGCGCACGCAGGTACACCACCACGGCCGCTTCGAGCAAGGCCATGGCCACCGCGAAGGCGCTCATCCATCCGATGGCCCGATGCCACGCCATCAGCCGCCCACTGCGATATCCGCGACCAACCCGCGGTGGTCGCTTCCGGGAACATGCACCGTGCGTTCGTGCACCACCCGGGCGCGCGCCGAGGTGAGCACATGATCGATGGGGATCAGGGCCAGGTGCGCAACAGCGGGGAACGTGGGCGCGCCCAGGCTCGCGTTCGAGCGCAAGCCGGTGCACGCCCGGAAATGGAGCAGATCACGATCCCACGGCGCCGCGTTCAGGTCGCCGATCACCACGGTGGGCATCTCACGCATGCGGACGATGTGCTCGGCCAGAAGTTCGTACTGCCGGTTCCGCGCACGGAAATGCCCGGGACTTCCAGGGGAGCTCGCATGCACGGCGAAGATCCGTACGTCCCCCCGCGCGGTGCCCACCGTGGCCTCGATCGCGGGCGATGCGGCCAGCATCAACACATGCGCGTCTTTCAGCGGCACCCGGCTGAACAACGCGATCCCGTAGCAATTGGATCGCGGTTCGATGATCCGGACGGGGTAGCGGTCTGCGAGCCCTTTGCACAACGCAACGGCCCATGCGGCATCCACCTCCTGCACGCTCACCAGATCGGCGTCGCTCGCGTGGATCGATGCGATCACGTCGGCGTGGGAGCGGTTCGTTTGCAGCACGTTGAACTGGGCCACGCGCAGATCGATCGGGGCGTGCACCCTGGCGCTGCTGCCGCTGAGCTGGGACGCCATCAACAGGGCACCACCGATCAGGCTCCATGCGGGCAGCGGATCCCTGCGCCTCGCAAGCCAGACACCGGCTACCGCGAACACCACCGTCCATTGCGGCAGGAAGGAGCGCACCATCATGCTGATCCACGTGCTGGGGCTGAAGACCACGCACACAGCGATCACCCACACGATGCCCATGACGATCGCCTCGCCCCTCGGATGGTGCAATACGCGCTTCATGCCGTGGCCTGTTCCATGCGTGCGATCCGTTTACGCACCCACCAGAGCGGTAACGCACCGACGATCCCGAAGGAGGCATCGACGCATCGCCAGAAGAACGGAATGCCGCGCACCGGTGCCCAGGCGAACGCAAGCACCACCACCGCGGCGCAGGAGATCAACCCCCAGTCGATCACCCATTTGTTGCGCACCGGGTCGCGCAGCACACCCACGAACGCCAGGGCGATGACCACGTGGGCGAACGCCAGCCAATCGGTACCATAGAACAGGAAGGGGTACCGGGCCCCGATGTCCGCGATCGCATCGGCGGCCTGTTGCGCCCATGTGTGCCAGGGACCGCTCCAATGGCGTGTGAGACTTCCAAGCCATCTCGTGCCCCATTCCAAGGGAACCGCCGTCAGGCCGCTCACGATGAGGGCCGCCATGAAGAACGCCGTCCAGGTCCGCACGAAACGCAGATCGTTCTTCATGGTTGGAGCGTGGCGAGCCCCATGCGCTGGAGCGCTGCGTACGTGCGTGCATCGGCGCGGTTCCATCCCTGCCAGCCGGTGCGGGCCCAGCGGTCCAGGAACTTCCGGCGCTTGGCATCCAGATCGGGAACGAACGCCGCCATGCTGGTCCGTTCGATCCACACCACTTCGTTGCTCATGTGCTTCGCGATCTGCTGTTCCACCTTGGCCTGCCCGGCATAGAGCAGCGGGAGCACCTTGTCGCTCATCTCGAGGTAGTTGTCCACATCGATCTCGCCCTGGTTCCAGTGGTCCAGGTTGTACCGTGTGATGAGCATGTCCCAATTCACCGTTGAAAGTCCGACCAGCACGGCCAAGGCGGCCCATGCGTTCACGCGCAACACATGGTACAGGCTGCGGCGATGTCGGATCTTGGACCAGAGCGTGACCAGGCCCACCATGACCATGCCCAGGAACACGATCACACCGATCCGCTTGTAGGCCAGGCCGTGGAAGTGGATGTAGTGGTAGTTGCGCAGGAAGACGGAGATCCCGAGCACCAGGTTCTGCACGATCCACGCAACGGCCAGCGTGCGCAAGGAGCCGCTGCGCCAATAGAAGTTCTGGTTCCCGTTGAACAAGCGGAGCAGGATCACCATGCTGAGCAGGATGCTGATGATCAGCAACCAGGTGCCTTCGTGCACGAACTGTTTCAACGAGAAGTCCTTCGGGACCTCGAAACCGAACCAGAGCCACTGGATGTCGATGGCGTTCACCACCAGCAGGAGCGCGTTCATCAGGACCAATAGGATCACGCCCACCTGCCGTTCCCGTTCCAGCGCGTTCATGTGGAGCGCCGGCATCCAATGGGGCCGGGGCGTGCGTACCCGCAGCAGAACATCCGTCCATTGGCGCTCGTGGTTCACCAGCCACCGCGGAGCGAAGCGGAACAACAGGCCCGCCGATACCACCAGTGCGAACAGGAAGAAGAAGGCATGGGGGGTGAGGATGTTGGAAAAGATCGTGTCGAACCAGTCCGAGATCGTGCCCAGCAGCCCGGAAGTCAAATCATCGAAACGGGGGTTGGCTTCGCGATAGATCAGGAAGTACAACACCAGCAGGGCGAATGGGATGAGGGCGAGGCGGAACCAACGCCAACCGGTGCGGGTCAGGCGCCGATCGCTGAGGGCCTCGCTCAGCATGCCACCCGCCCCGATAGGCGCCATGAACACGTTGGCCATGGCGCGCGGCACGGCATAGAACAGGCTGCGCAATTCCGGTTCGTGCGCCAGTGCGGAAAGGACGAAGAGCAGCGCGAAGCCCGCAAGGATCGAAACCACCGAGTTGTTCACGACCACGCAGACATCCACGATGGCCAGGGCGAGCAGGGCCGCGCGAGCGGGAGCGCTGAGCCCGTGCCAGCCGTAGCGTCCCAGCAACGCTCCCGCGATCAACAAGGAATACAAGGGAAGGTTGACGCCGATGTGCTGCTTCCAGAAGAGCAGATCGAACGCGGCCGCAGTGACCAGGGCTGCGGTGAGTGCGCGCCAGAGCACGGACGTGCGGGTGGTGGGGATCGTGGTGGTGGACATGTTCAAGTGTTTCGGATCAGTCGTTCCAATGCATCCAGGTGCCTGCGGAATGCCGCACTGCCTGCGGCGGTGGCTTTGTAGCTCGTGTTCGGCCGGCGCCCCACGAACCGTTTGCGCACTTGCACGAAGTGTGCGTGTTCCAACGCAGACAAGTGGCTGGCCAGGTTGCCGTCGGTGACACCGAGCAACTGTTTCAAGGTGGAGTGGTCCACCCAATCGTTCACCGCCAGCACGCTCATGATGCCGAGCCGAACGCGGCTTTCGAACGCTTTATTGAGTTGTTCGATCATGCACCTTCGCCCGAACCCCGTTCGTTCCGTGCCCACATGAGCGAACCGTAAACGATGTGCAACGCGCCGAAACCGAGCGCCCAGAACATCAGGCCGGCTTCGAGCCAGAACAGCGCGGCGATGCCCAGGGCCAGTTCGCTCAGCCCCAGCCAGCGGATCTCGTCGAGCGTGAACTTGCTGGCATTGAACAAGGCCAGTCCGTAGAACAC